>NZ_CBDTOK010000026.1:0-40438 GCF_965361945.1 Zongyangia sp.
AGCCATCGTGCCCTATTGCCGGGCGAAGATCACCCTGGACGAGCATCTGGCTCTGGATGGATTATACCACATTTACTGTAAAAACGCCCCCCATTCTGTCAGGGACTGAGTTCCCCAAACATAGCGCCGTATCCGTGACAAGGCGGAGCGGCAGCAAGGAGGAATGGCGATGCAAGCCAATGAAAGAACGAGAAAAATGGTGCAGCTTTCCCTGCTTATAGCGCTGGAAGTGGTGCTGGCGCTGACCCCCTTAGGCTTTGTTCCCTTGGGCTTTACCAGGGCAACCACCATGCACATCCCGGTAATTATCGGGGCAATTTTAATGGGTCCCATGCAGGGCGGTATTTTAGGCGGTGTCTTCGGACTGTGCAGCCTGCTCACCAACACCTTTTCCCCAACACCTACATCCTTTGTCTTCACCCCGTTTTTTAGCCTCGGAGACATGAACGGCAATTTCTGGAGCCTGGTCATTTGTTTTGTGCCCCGCATCCTTATCGGCGTGGTGGCGGGATACCTTTACCGTGCCATTGCGGGAAAGGGAAAGCACCAGCTGGTGGGAACGGCAGTCAGCGCCGCTGTGGCGTCCCTCATCAACACAGGTCTGGTTATGGGAGGTATCTATGTGTTTTTCGGCCAAAGCTACGCCGCGGCCAAGGAGATCCCCTTTGACACACTGTTTAGCGTGATTATGGGTGTAGTGGGTATCAACGGTGTGCCGGAGGCTATCATCGCCGTCATCATTGTCACAGCCATCATTAAACCCCTACGTAAGGCGTTTGGCGGGGCAAAATAACACGGCTTTCTAGTCCCATTATAAAAAGGATGGGACAAAATAACAAGTGAATTCAATAATTTGAAGCTGGAACTTGACAAACGCTTTAAAGTGGTATACTATAAAAGCAAATAAAAGAGGAGGAACATCCATGAGACAGACCCTTTGCAGCGCAAGCGCATATACCTATTGGTATTACCTGAGCTATTTTTATGGCGCGGGTTTGTTGTGCTGCGAAGATAACCAGTTCCTCCTCAAACAGAGGTAATATCGGGACACCCGATAAAAAAGCCGGTACTTTCGCAGAGAGTACCGGCCTTTTGTTATTTTTCCAGAGTTAGAAATAACTACAGCCCAAGATACGGCAGAAAGGACATTTGTTATGATTATCATCCTCAAAGAAAAGGCGGCCCCTCAAAAAGTACAGCAGCTCATCCAGGATATGGAGGCCCAGGGCCTGAGTATCCACCAATCTCAGGGCGTGAACACCACCTTGCTTGGCATTGTCGGAGATACCAGCAAGGTGGATATCGAGAAAATTCAGGCCCTGGATGTGGTAGCCCAGGTCAAACGCATCCAGGAGCCCTACAAAAGCGCCAACCGGAAATTCCACCCCCAGGATACTGTCATTGACATCCGGGGAAAGAAAATTGGCGGAGGACATTTTCAGGTGGCGGCAGGCCCCTGTTCGGTGGAAAGCAGGGAACAGCTAATGACCATCGCCGACCAGGTCAAAGACGCGGGCGCTGGAATCCTCCGGGGCGGCGCCTTCAAACCACGCACCTCTCCCTATGCCTTTCAGGGGCTTGGCGGCCAGGGAATCGAGCTGCTCAAGGAGGCGAGGGAACGCACAGGGATGCCCATTGTCACCGAGATCATGAACATTGGCCATCTTCCTTTGTTTGAGGATGTAGATGTGATTCAGGTGGGAGCTCGGAATATGCAGAACTTTGAGCTGCTCAAAGAGCTGGGACATATTGATAAGCCCATCCTTCTCAAACGGGGTTTGGCGAACACCCTGGAGGAGCTGCTCATGAGCGCTGAATACATCATGTCCGGCGGCAATGAAAAGGTAATCCTCTGCGAGCGTGGCATCCGTACCTTTGAAACTTCCACCCGCAACACCCTGGATATTTCCGCCATTCCCATGCTCAAGAAAAAAACCCATCTCCCGGTGGTGGTGGATCCCAGCCATGCCTCCGGTATTGTCTGGATGGTGGAGCCCCTTTCTATGGCGGCTATTGCGGCGGGAGCTGATGGCCTTATCATCGAGGTCCACAACTGTCCGGAAAAGGCCCTTTCTGATGGGGCCCAATCCCTGCGCCCTGAGCAGTTTAGCCAAATCATGGACAAAATCAAAAAGACGGCGGTTTTCTTCGGGAAAACTATGGAATAAAGAAAATGTGATCAAGTTACAGAATAAAATACTGCCGTTGTATATAATAAGGCCATAAGAACAACAGCACCCCATATACAAATAAAATAAGGAGGCTTTTTATAATGGCAGTACATACTTTAACCAAAGAAAATTTTGAAAGAGAGGCAGTAAGCGCCCCTGAAACCGTGCTCATCGACTTCTGGGCTCCCTGGTGCGGTCCTTGCCGCATGGTTTCCCCCATTGTAGATGAGGTGGCCGAAGAAGTAGAAGGCAGGGTCAAGGTGGCCAAGGTAAATGTGGATGAACAGCCGGAGCTTGCACAGCGCTTTCAGGTTATGAGCATCCCCACCCTGGTGGTGATGAAAAAGGGAAAGGTCGTATCCACCTCTGTGGGTGTGAAAAGCAAAAATGCAATTCTGGATATGGTTTCGGAATAGACGTTGACAGTTTCCCGGTGAAATCATACAATAGAAGAAAAGCGGTGAAAAGATAACCGCCAAAACAAAAGCTCTGCACCCATTCGGGTGCAGAGCTTCCATTGTTTCACAGCGGAGGTGGCGCAGGTGATAACCGAAGAAAAAGATTCCCTATTTATGGAGGAAGCCCTGCCCTTTTGGAAAAAACTGACCCGGCAGCAACAGGATACCCTTTTGCGGGAAACCCGGCCCCAGCACTTTCATAAGGGGGACCGCCTCCATGCGGGGAATGCAGACTGTTCCGGCGTCTATCTGCTCCAGAGCGGGCAGGTGCGCACCTTTATCATCTCAGAAACCGGCCGGGAAATCACCCTGTTTCGTTTGTTTCAGCGGGATATCTGTGTTTTCTCAGCTTCCTGCATGATGCCCAATATCAATTTTGAGGTCTATATTGACGCCGAGCGGGATACGGATGCGCTGCTTATCCCTACCGGGATTTATCGGACATTATCGGAAGCCTCCCCAGTGGTGAAGGAGTACACGGCACAGCTTGTGGCCAGCCGGTTTTCCGACGTCATGTGGATTCTGGAGCAAGCTTTATTTTCCAGCTTTGACAAGCGGCTGGCGGCTTTTTTGCTGGAGCAGTCCAACATCGAGGAAAGTGAGCTTCTGCACATTACCCATGAAGAGATCGCCCGGCATCTAGGTTCCGCCCGGGAGGTGGTCACCCGGATGCTCAAGGTGTTTCAGAGCGAAGAGATAGTAAAGCTTTCCCGGGGCGGTATTCAGATCCTTTCCCGCCGCCGACTGGAAGAGTTGGCAAATAGATAGTTTCATTTAATAAAAAGAACAGCCGCCACTGGCGGCTGTTCTTTTTATTTCGTTTCTTTTTTATCCTGATCCAATACCTCGTTCACCCGATAACATAGGGTCATAAGGCTGTCGCCCAAATGGACATTTTCTACAACGATATTGTCGTAATCCAGGGCGAGATCATAGTGGGAGAAATTCCAGAAACCGCGGATTCCCAGCTCCACCAGGTTATCAGCAATCTCCTGGGCGGAATTTTTGGGAATACAGAGCATAGCGACCTTAGGGTGCCGCTGTCGGCAGAAATCCGGAAGAGTATCGGCATGAGAAACCCGGATACCCCGGATGGTCTGGCCAATAATCCCCGGGCTTACGTCGAAGATACCGATGAGGTTGAAGCCTCGGGTATCAAAAGACATATGGGAGGCGATAGCCCGCCCCAAGTTACCAGCGCCCAGCAGAATGATGTCCAGACCTCTGTCAATTCCCAGGATAGAGCCGATTTCCTTATGCAGCGCCTCCACATTGTAGCCATAGCCCTGCTGGCCAAATCCGCCGAAACAGTTAAGATCCTGACGAATCTGGGAAGCGGTGACCCCCATCTTCTGGGAGAGCTCCCTGGAAGAGATGCGGTGGACGCCATTTTTGAGAAGATCACCTAGAAAGCGGTAATACCGGGGCAGCCTGCGGATGACAGACAGCGAGACATTTTCATGCTTAGCCATGGTTGCGCCGCCTTTTAAAGTTTCTGGGTGGTTTCCATGACATAGTCGCCGAATTCTTTACAGGTGGCGCCGTTGTCACGGCCGGTAATCACATATTTCTTTTCTTCATACATGCAGATATCCAGAGCTTTCTCCAGCTTGTCAGCCTCTTTCTGATAGCCGATGTGGGAGAGAAGCATAACAGCGGCCCGGAGCATGGAGCAGGGATCGGCGTATTTGTCACGGCCCTCTGCGACCATCCGGGGAGCGGAGCCGTGGATGGCCTCAAACATGGCGTAGTGGTTGCCCAGGTTTGCGCTGCCGGCAGTGCCGACGCCGCCCTGGAACTCCGCCGCCTCGTCGGTGATGATATCGCCGTAGAGGTTGGGGAGGATGAACACCTTAAAGTCTCTCCGACGCTTTTCATCGATGAGCTTGGCGGTGGTGATGTCGATATACCAGTCGTCAGTGACGATATCAGGATACTCCTTGCCGATCTCTTGGCAAATCTTCAGGAATTTGCCGTCGGTAGTCTTGACCACGTTGGCCTTGGTGATGATGGAAACTTTGCCCTTGTTGTTATTTCGAGCGTATTCATAGGCAAGTCTGGCAATGCGCTCGGTGCCCTGGGTGGTGGTGACAGTGAAGTCAAAAGCCAGGTCATCGTCTACATTGAGGCCGCAGGAACCCAGAGTGTAAGCACCCTCGGTGTTTTCACGGAAGAAGGTCCAGTCGATCCCCTTGTCCGGCACCTTGACAGGGCGGACGTTGGCGAACAGATCCAGTTCTTTTCTCATGGCTACGTTGGCGCTTTCAATGTTGGGCCAGGGATCGCCGGCTCTGGGCGTGGTGGTCGGGCCCTTGAGGATGACGTCGCATTTTTTTAGCTCCGCCAGCACGTCGTCGGGGATAGCTTTGTTGGCCTTGACCCGGTTTTCAATGGTCAGGCCGTCAATGACCTTAAATTCAATCCGCCCTTTTTTGACCTCATTCTGGAGCAGGTACTCCAGAACCCGATGTGCCTCGTTTGTGATGACAGGTCCGATGCCATCGCCGCCGCAGACGCCGATGACAATTTTGTCGAGCTTGGTGTAATCTACGGCGCCGGTGTCCGCCTTCATCCGGGCCACACGGGCCAGCTGGTTTTCAATGAGGGCTTTGTATTTTTCCAAGGCCGCTTCAATTTTCTTATCCATGTGATTCCCTGCTTTCTATTTCCAAATTTGCGGCGGCATTCTGCTGCCGCCTGATCGCGCTGCCGCGCGTATATGGCTTTTTATATGTGCAGCTATGACACAAACAAAACGGGATTGGTGTCACCTTGTTTTCAAGGATTATTTCACAGACTCTTTGGTGTAATTGAGCAGTCCGCCTGCCAAGAGAATATCTTTCTGACGGCCGGAAAGCTCACAAACAAGCTCGACCTCCTGGCCGCCCATCTTGGCGATCACGGGTTTATCATTCACGATGCAGTCCCGGATACCAGTGAGTTCCACCTTATCCCCAAGGCTTACTTTATCGTAATCAGCCTCATTTTTGAAGGTCAGAGGCAGGATGCCTGCATTGATGAGATTGGCCCGGTGGATACGGGCAAAGCTCTTGGCGATGACGGCTTTGATTCCCAGATAGAGAGGAACGAGAGCGGCGTGCTCACGGGAAGAACCCTGGCCATAGTTCTGACCACCGACAATGATGCCCTTCCCAGCCTTTCTGGCGCGCTCGGGGAATTGCTCGTCGCAGACGGCGAAGCAGAAGTTGGACAGATAGGGGATGTTGGAACGGTAGGGCAGGATTTTGGCTCCTGCCGGCATAATGTGGTCGGTAGTGATATTGTCCCCCACCTTGAGAAGCACATCGGCGCAGATATCCGCAGCGATGGGTTCAGCGTTGGGGAATTCCTTAATGTTGGGGCCGCGAAGGATCTTCACGTCCTTGGCTTCTTCAGGAGAAGCAGGAGGCTCCACCATGTTATCGTTGATGAGAAAGTGCTCCGGCAGATCGATTTTGATCTCCTCTCCAAAGGTGCGGGGATCGGTGAGAACGCCGGTGAGGGCAGAAGCAGCGGCCACCTCCGGGCTGACCAGATAGACCTGGGCATCCTTGGTGCCGGAACGGCCCTCAAAGTTGCGGTTAAAGGTCCGCAGGGAAACACCGCCAGAATTGGGGGATTGTCCCATGCCGATGCAGGGGCCACAGGCGCTTTCCAAAATACGGGCGCCAGCAGCGATCATATCCGCCAGAGCGCCGTTTTGGGCGATCATGTTAAAGACCTGTTTGGAGCCCGGCGCGATGGCCAGGGATACATCGGGATGGACGGTTTTGCCTTTGAGCATAGCAGCCACCCGCATGAGATCCAGATAAGAAGAGTTGGTGCAGGAGCCGATGCAGACCTGATCCACCTTGATGGGCCCGATTTCATCGATGGTTTTGACATTGTCGGGGCTGTGGGGACATGCGGCCATGGGCACCAGATCGGACAGGTTGATGTCGATGACCTCATCATACTGGGCATCCTCATCGGCGAAGACAGGAACCCATTGCTCCTCCCGGCCCTGTGCCTTTAGGAAGGATTTGGTGACCTCGTCGGAGGGGAAGACAGAGGTGGTAGCACCCAGCTCTGCGCCCATGTTGGTGATGGTGGCGCGCTCGGGAACGGTCAGGGTTTTGACCCCTTCGCCGCCGTATTCGATGATTTTGGAGACGCCGCCTTTGACGGACATACGGCGCAGTACCTCCAAGATGACGTCTTTGGCCGCAACAAAGGGCTGCAGCTTTCCGGTCAGATTGACCCGGACCATCTTGGGCATGGTGATGTAGTAGGCGCCGCCGCCCATAGCCACTGCTACGTCTAGACCTCCCGCGCCAAAGGCCAGCATGCCGATGCCGCCGCCGGTGGGGGTGTGGCTGTCAGAGCCGATCAAGGTCTTGCCAGGGATGCCGAAGCGCTCCAGATGGACCTGGTGGCAGATACCGTTACCCGGCCGGGAGAAGTAGATGCCGTGTTTTTTGGCGATGGAGCCGATAAAGCGGTGGTCGTCCGCATTTTCAAAGCCGGACTGAAGGGTGTTGTGATCGATGTAAGCCACAGACCGTTCGGTTTTGACCCGTTCTACCCCCATGGCCTCAAATTCCAGATAAGCCATGGTGCCGGTGGCGTCCTGTGTCAGCGTCTGATCGATGCGAAGGCCGATTTCTTCGCCCACCTTCATCTGTCCGTCGACCAGATGGTTTTTTATAATTTTTTGAGCGATGGTGTAACCCATACTGACCGCTCCTTTCCAGAGAATAAACTCAACAGTGATACACTTCATTTTATAATATATCCTATACATTGTCAATGTTTTAACATGTTAAAGTACTGTGAATTTGGCATAAAATCAGGGGAAAACGGGGGTTCATAGAAAATAGGCGGTAATTTTGCCACAAAGAAAAATAGATTCGGAAAAATGAAAAAGAATATTAAGAAGACGCAAATTGACATATAGATAAAAGGTAGTCTATAATGAAAACATATCAGCAAATTTTGCGGAGGAAAGGCACCGGCTTCTCTTTTATAAAAGATGGGATAATCTGCCCGCTGCAGCCAATACTAGCAAGGTAAGACTGTAAAAGCGGAGGTGGAAGAATGCCACAGGAAGAAATATTTAAAGAGGAAGAGAAGAAAGCAGAGAGCAGCGGTGCCGACAGCGAGGATGGGGAGGAACAGCAGGACGAACAGGAGAGCCAGGACGATAAGATGTCGGCCCAGCAGTCCCAGATCATTGAGACCAGTTCGGTGACCCCGGTGGGCGGCAAACATGTCATCCACTGTCTCACCGTGGTAGGGCAGATCGAGGGGCACTATATCCTGCCGCCTCAGAATAAAACCACCAAATACGAGCATGTAATTCCTCAGCTGGTGGCCATTGAACAGGATCCCCAGATCGAGGGGCTCATGATCATCCTCAACACCGTTGGCGGCGATGTGGAGGCGGGCCTTGCCATTGCGGAACTCATCGCCGGGATGAAAAAGCCCACCGTTTCCCTGGTGCTGGGAGGGGGACATTCTATCGGCGTACCTTTGGCCTGCAGCGCCAAACAGTCCTTTATTGCGCCTTCTGCTACCATGACAGTTCATCCGGTGCGGATGAGCGGGCTGGTGCTGGGTGTGCCTCAGACCCTCTCTTATTTTGACAAGATGCAGGAGCGGATTGTAAGCTTTGTCACCGACAATTCCCACATCTCTCCAGAACGTTTTCGGGAGCTGATGATGAACACAGGGGAGCTTGTCATGGATGTTGGCACCGTCCTCGACGGTGAGACCGCTGTGGAAGAAGGGCTTATCGACCATCTGGGAGGCCTTTCCGACGCAATCTCCTGCCTGTATGAGTTGATTGAGTCCCAGGAAGAAGAAAATTCCGCGGGAGAAAAGTCGTCTTCTCAGGAAAACAAGGGAGGCGGTCAAGCATGATCCTTCATACGACCCAGCCTGCGGAACTGATTTTTCCCACCGAAATGAGCGCTTATTGCTGCACTGCCGCCCGGGTAGAGGGCCATTTGGTCCTGGGGGTGCTCCAGGGCAGGAGTATGACCATCTCCCGTTTGGTTTCTACCGATCCGGCCGCTTATTTAAATCCCAGATTCGCGCCGGGACAGCAGGTGCTCATTGATAACATTGATCCCCAACACACGGCTCTTTGAGGGCCGCTACATAGGAGGTAACAGCTTTGTCCATTCTTAACGCCATCTTTCAGGCCATTGTCCAGGGCCTGACCGAGTTTTTGCCGGTGTCCAGTTCGGGGCACCTGTCCCTGGTTCAGCATTTTACCGGTGTGAGCGGGGAATCTGGCCTGTTTTTCTCCATCATGCTTCACCTTGGCACCCTCATTGCCGTTTTTATCGCCTTTTGGCCTACCATCAAGCGGTTGATTGTGGAGTTTTTCCTCATGCTGGGGGATATCTTCCGGGGCCGGTTTAAGCTGAAGGAGCTCAACCCTTACCGGAGAATGATTCTTCTGCTCATCGTCTCCCTGATTCCGTTGATTCCGGCCTATCTGCTTCTCAACGACTTCTATGCGGGCCTTGCGGCGGATAACAGCATCTTGGCGGAGGGCATCTGCTTTTTGATTACAGCGGCCCTTCTCTTCCTTGCAGACCGGCGGATGGATGGCCGTAAAACTGCGAAAAACATGCGCTATGCCGATGCGGTAGCTATCGGTATCGCACAGGCCATTGCGCCGCTGCCCGGCGTCTCCCGGTCCGGCTCCACCATTTCCACGGGGCTGATGTGCGGGCTGAAAAAAGAATATGCGGTCAAGTTTTCCTTTATCATGGGCATCCCTGCTGTACTGGCCGCCAATTTGGTAGAGCTGGGCGACGCGGTGAAGGAGGGAACCCAAGGCATTGGGATCGGCCCCTTAATCATTGGCGTGGTTGTCTCCGCTGTGGTGGGCTTTCTGGCCATCAAGATGGTCCAGTGGCTGCTGAAAGAGAATAAGTTTAAGATTTTTGCTTATTATACCCTGATTCTAGGGGCCATAGTAATTATTGTGGCTCTCATCGAAATGGCGTTGGGACAGAATATCGCCGCCTTTTTTGGCTGGATTTAATTGATTGACGTGATAGAAAAAGACACACAGCGCCGCCGGAGCATCCTGCGGCGCTATGGTTGTCTTTATGAAGTCCATAAAGGAAAGGGATTCACACATGCCTGCAAGTTCAACTGGAAAAAGAAAAACCCAGAGCCGTTCCTCTGCTACTGGGAAGAAAAAGCCGCCTGCCAAGCGGATGACTGCGGCACAAAAGCGGGCCAAGATGGAGCAGGAGCGCCGGGCCCGGCAACAGATTGGCGCCATCATCCTGTTTGCCCTGGGTCTGCTGTTTATATGCCTGTCATTTATCGAGGGACAGAACGTTTGGAATTGGATACATAACGGGATGTTCGGCCTCTTTGGCTGGTGCGCTTGGCTCATCGGCCCTATTTGCATTGTCATTGCCATTGTGGTGACCATGGATAAAAAGGACATGCTTCTCAGCCATAAGGTGTGGCAGGCAGGGGTGCTTCTCCTGCTCATCTGCGCCGCTACCCAGGTCTTTGGGGACAATGTGGTCCAAGGAGAAAGCTTGTGGGATAAGCTGGGCTTTCTGTTTGAGCAGGGCAAGACCCTGTCCGGCGGAGGGCTTGTCTCCGCCCTATTCGCCCTGCCCTTGACCTCCCTTTTGGGCAGTGTAGGCGCGGGTATTGTCATTGTACTGCTCATCTTTGTCTTTCTCATGGTGTTGACCGGGTTTACCCTGTTTGATCTGTTTAAGACAGCGGCAAAGCCGGTGAAGAAGATGGAGCAAGCCTATATTGAAAAGGCCCAGGAAAAGGAGGAGCGGGCAGCGCAAGGCTCCTTTAACATCGACGTACCTTTAGATAAGGAGTCCAAATATATGCCGGCCCATCCGGTGGAAGCGCCTAAAGGCACTGGAGCTGCCGCCATGACGGTGGAAGAGGAACAGGCCTGGGCAGAGGCGGAGCTGCTCAAACGTCAGGCGCAGGAAAGTGGCAGAAAACGCCGGGAAAACGAAAAAGCCCGGGAGGAAGCGGCCAAAAAGCCGATGGAGATGGTGGAAGAGCTGCCTCCCATCAAGGCGCCGGACCCGGTGGAGCTTTTAGACGCGCCGGAGGAGCGGCAGCCGGAATCCCAGGAGCCTTCGATCCCGCCCTTTGAGGTGGAGGATACGCCGGTGGAGGTGAAGAAGGAGGGGGCAAAGGACGATGGCTTCCAGTTCGACCTAGGCGGGGCTGTAACAGAAGCGGTTGCCCCTGTTCACCCCAAGCCTCCCATCACCCTGCTCAAGGAGCCGGGACCTGCCCGGGTTGGGGATGAAAATGAGCAGCAAAACGGGGAAATCCTCATCGAGACCCTGAAAAGCTTCGGTGTCCGGGCCAGTATTATCGATATAGCCAGGGGCCCGGCGGTGACCCGTTATGAATTGCAGCCCGCCCCCGGGGTCAAGATCAGCAAGATTACCAACCTGGCCGACGATATTGCACTGAACCTGGCCGCCGCCGGGGTGCGCATTGAGGCCCCCATCCCCGGAAAGCCTGCGGTGGGCATCGAGGTGCCCAACAAGCATGTGGGGATTGTGGGCATTCGGGAAATTATTGATTCCCCAGAGTTTGAAAACAGCAAAAGTAAGCTGACGGTTGCGTTGGGCAAGGATGTTTCCGGCAATATTGCCGTAGCAGATATAGGAAAGATGCCTCATATGCTCATCGCCGGCGCCACCGGTTCCGGTAAATCGGTGTGTATTAACTCCATTATTATCAGCTTGCTCTATAAGGCGACCCCGGACGAGGTCAAACTTTTGATGGTGGACCCCAAGGTGGTAGAATTGGGCGTCTATAATGGCATCCCCAATCTGCTGGTTCCGGTGGTCACCGATCCCCGGAAAGCCGCCGGCGCCCTTAACTGGGCGGTCAATGAGATGCTAAACCGGTACAAGCTTTTTGCCGACAACGGTGTCCGGGATCTCAAGGGATTTAATAAGCTGGCAAATTCCAAGGAAGAAGAGGACTTTAAACCCCTGCCGGAAATTGTCATCATTATCGACGAGCTGGCAGACCTGATGATGGCCGCTCCCAACGAGGTGGAGGACGCGATCTGCCGTCTGGCCCAGATGGCCCGGGCGGCGGGAATGCATCTGGTCATCGCCACCCAGCGGCCTTCGGTAGACGTTATCACCGGCGTCATCAAGGCCAACATCCCCAGCCGAATTGCCTTTGCCGTCTCCTCCCAGGTGGATTCCCGCACCATTCTGGATATGGGCGGCGCGGAAAAGCTTTTGGGCCGGGGCGATATGCTGTTTTATCCTGTGGGTATGTCCAAGCCCCTTCGTGTCCAGGGCTGTTATGTCTCGGACAGCGAGGTGGAACGGGTGGTGGCCTTTGTCAAGGAGGCCCAGGACGCCGACTATGACGAGAATGTCATGGAGGAAATCGAAAAGCAGGCAGTGGCGGAAAAGAACAGCGGCGGCGATGGAGGCGGCTTCTCTGAGGAGGACGAGATGCTTCCCAAAGCCATCGAATGTGTGATCGAGGCCGGACAGGCCTCCACCTCCCTGCTGCAGAGAAGGCTGAAGCTGGGCTATGCCCGGGCGGCCCGGCTCATCGATGAGATGGAGCAGCGGGGTGTGGTGGGCCCCTTTGAGGGCAGCAAGCCCCGGCAGGTTTTGATGACACGGCAGCAGTGGATTGAAATGAACCTGCAGCGGGATGAGTAAATGGAACATGGACGAAAACAATAGCAGAGCGGCGGAGCGACTTCGCCGCTCTTTGCGACCAGGAATAGGAGCGTTTTATGGCTGAATTTCTACCCATTTTCAAACGGGATATGGCGGCCCGTGGCTGGGATGAACTGGACTTTATCTGCGTCACCGGCGACGCCTATGTCGACCACCCCAGTTTTGGCATCGCCATCATCTCCCGGCTTTTGGAGAGCCTGGGGTACAAGGTAGGGGTCATTCCACAGCCGAGTTGGAAAAACCTCACCGACATTACCCGTTTAGGCCGCCCTCGGTACGGATTTTTTGTCACTTCGGGGAATATTGACTCTATGGTGGCCCATTACACTGCCGCCAAGAGAAAGCGCAGCGACGATCAGTACACCGCCGGCGGCAAAGCGGGACGCCGTCCTGATCGGGCGGTTATCGTCTATACAAAGCTCATCAAAGAGGCTTATCCGGATGTCCCTGTCATCCTGGGCGGACTAGAGGCGTCGCTGCGCCGGTTTGCCCACTATGACTATTGGGATGATGAGGTCCGCCCCTCTATTCTGGTGGATTCCGGTGCCGATCTGCTCTCCTTTGGCATGGGTGAGCATCAGACGGAGGAAATCGCCCGGAGGCTTTCCGCCGGGGAGGATGTTTCCTCCCTTCGGGATATCCGAGGCACCTGCTATCTTTGCCGCCAGTTTGAACTGCCTACCGATGCGGTCTCCTGCGCTTCTTTTGACAAGGTGCGGGCGGATAAGCAAACCTATGCCAGAGCCTGCAAGATCCAGATCGACGAGCAGGACCATGTAACAGGACGGGCTGTCATCCAAAAGGATGGGGAGTTTTACCTGGTGCAGAACCCGCCCAGTCTGCCCCTAACCACACCGGAGCTGGACCGGGTTTACGCCATGGATTTCTGCCGTACCTATCACCCGGAGTATGAGAAATTAGGCGGTGTTCCCGGCATCAAAGAGGTGGAGTTTTCCATTGCGCACAACCGGGGCTGCTTCGGCGCCTGTAATTTCTGCTCCATCGCCTTTCATCAAGGAAGGTATATTACCACCCGCAGTGAGGAATCGGTATTGCGGGAGGCGAAGCTTTTGACCCAGCTTCCCGGATTTAAAGGATATATCCACGATATTGGCGGCCCTACCGCCAACTTCCACCATCCCTCCTGCAAAAAACAGGAGAAGGCAGGGCTTTGCAAGGGCAAAAAATGCCTGGCGCCACAACCATGTCCTGCCCTGCAGGTGGATCATACCGAGTACCTGGAGCTATTGCGGAAGGTCCGGACGCTGCCCAAGGTCAAAAAGGTGTTCATCCGCTCCGGTATCCGGTATGACTATGTCATCCGGGATAAAGACGACCGCTTTTTGGAGGAACTGGTGGAGCACCATGTCTCCGGCCAGCTCAAAGTGGCTCCGGAGCATTGCAGCGCCCGGGTGCTGGACATGATGGGCAAGCCTCATATCTCCGCCTACGAGGAGTTTCAAAAAAAGTTTTACCGCGCAACCAAGAGGGCGGGGAAGGAACAGTATCTGGTGCCCTATCTCATGTCCTCCCACCCTGGTTCCACCCTGAAAGACGCGGTTCAGCTGGCCCTCTTTCTCAAGAAAAACAACATCCATCCCGAGCAGGTGCAGGATTTTTATCCCACGCCCGGTACCGTCTCCACATGCATGTTCTATACCGGATTGGACCCCAACACCATGAAGCCGGTGTATGTCCCCCGTACGCCGGAAGAAAAGATGATGCAGCGTGTACTGTTGCAATACTTTAAGCCGCAAAACCGCCATCTTGTCATCAAAGCCTTAAAAGCCGCCGGCCGGGAGGATCTCATTGGAAAAGGGCCGGGCTGCCTGGTCAGCGCCCCCTATGATCCCAATGCCAAGTATAAGGCGCAGGCCGCCCAGAAGACGACGGCCAAAGGGAAAAATGGCAGAGGACGGCAGGGCAATACTTCCCAAAGAGGGAACCAACGGAGAGAAAAGAACCGGCAGAAGAGGGGGAGAGGATAGCAGGTGGGCCGATACAGAAGAAAGCGGCGGACCCTTCTTGGATTCATTGGGGGGATTTTGGCCCTCCTTTGTATCCTGGTGACGGTGGCGTCTCATACACAGCTGCCCTTTCCCATGCCCACCTGGGACGACATTTTCCAAAAGGCTGGGCTGAGCGAAAGCCAGTCGGTCATCGGCGGCGATATGGAGGACGGCATCTCCGTCCACATTATCGATGTGGGCCAGGGGGAGAGCATCCTGATCAAAACCGATGGCGGCAATGTGCTCATCGACGCGGGAGAAAACGATCAGGGCTCTGTAGTGATGGATTATCTCCAAAGCCAGGGCGTGGATACCATCGATGTATTGGTGGGGACGCACCCACATTCCGACCACATTGGCGGTGCGGATGACATAATCGAAAACATGCAGGTCACACAGGTCATGATGCCTGACATTCCTGACAGTATCATGCCCACCACCAAGACATTCCAGGATGTGCTCACTGCTACCAAGGATCAGGGGCTGGAGCTTACGGTAATAGAGCCTGGGGATTCCTTCGATGTGGGTGGCGCCCACTTTCTGGTATTGGGCCCGCTTCAGGAGTATGATGATCTCAACAATATTTCCGCAGTGCTGAAGATGACTTACGGAGAGCGGTCCTTCCTCTTCACCGGGGATGCTGAGAAGAAAGCAGAGGATGATATGGTGGCTTCCGGGGAAGACCTTTCCACCGACGTGCTGGTGGCGGGACATCACGGCAGCAGCACATCCTCCAGCCAGGAGTTCCTCAATCGAGTAAACCCCAGTTTTGCGGCCATCTCCTGTGGGGAGGGCAATGATTACGGACATCCCCATGAGGAGACCCTTGCCCGTTTCGCGGCCATGGGGGTTGAAGTCCACCGCACGGATTGGGAGGGTTCCATTGCCTTTCTGACCGACGGGGAAAATATAGCGGTGGAAACTCAAAAAGCTGCGTAAGGAGGAATTTTTGGTGCAATCTATAGGTATCGACCGCATAGAAGGAACCATTGCAGTCTGCCAGGAGGAGGACGGTACACGGCGGGAAATCCCGGTGGACCTTCTCCCGCAGGGCGCCAAGGAAGGGGACTGGCTCCTTTTTGACGGAAAGGATTACTTTCCAGATCCCCAGCAGACAAAAAGAAAACGGGAAGCAGCTGTGAACCTGTTTCATAGACTAAAAAAAGGGGGGAGAGGCCATGGGTAAGGTCCTTTGGAATCCGGGGACCCTTCTGGGACCGGTGCCGCCGGCCCTTGTTACCTGCGGCAGTGTGGAACAGCCCAATGTCCTCACCGTGGCCTGGACCGGTATTGTCAATACAAAGCCTCCCATGACCTATGTATCCATCCGCCCCCAGCGATACTCCTATGGCCTGATCAAAGAGTCGGGGGAATTTGTCATCAATCTGACGACAGCCGCTTTGGTTCGCGCCGCCGACTTTTGCGGGGTTAAAAGCGGCCGGGATATGGATAAACTGGCCGCCTGCGGTCTAACGGCCCTTCCGGCCGGGAAGGTGTCGGCGCCGGTTTTGGGGGAAAGCCCCCTGAGTTTGGAATGCCAGGTCAAAGAAATCATAGAGCTTGGCACCCATCACATGTTCCTAGCGGAGATCTTGGCCATGGACGTGGAGGAAAGCCTGATTGACAAAGAGGGAAAGCTCCATTTGGAACGTGCCGGACTTGTGGGATACGCGCACGGTACCTACTACGGCCTGGGAGAGCGTTTGGGGACCTTTGGCTATTCGGTGCGCAAACGCCCCCCAAAAGGGCGCGGACACAGGCCGGGCCGGCGATCAAAATAAAGGAAGGAGATCAGAATGCAAGCAGAAAAAAGAGTTTCCGATTCTTATACAGAACAAATCCATATTCTTATGCCCCAGCATATCAACGGTTACAAGCGGCTTTTTGGCGGTGTGCTGATGGAGTGGATCGACGTATTAGCCGCCGTGGTGGCGAGAAGGCATGCAAACTGCAACGTGACTACAGCTTCGGTGGACAATCTCCAGTTTAAGGCGGCTGCCCATGTCAACTCCACCATCTTCATGTCGGGACGGATTACCTATGTGGGCCGTACCTCCATGGAGGTACGGGTAGACACCTTTGTGGAAAGTCTGGACGGCAATCGAAAGATGGTCAACCGTGCTTACCTGGTCTTTGTAGCCTTGGATGAAAATGAACATCCGGTGCCGGTGCCTCGGCTTATTTTAGAGACGGAGGAGGAGCGGCAGGAATGGGAGGCAGGAGCTAAACGCCATGCCCTGCGAAAACAGCGCCGTTTGGAAAATTATTGATTAGACCGGCTTTACGGATGACAGAGATATGAAAGCGATAAAAAAGGAGGGACATCATGTCCCTCCTTTTTCGGAGAAAAAATATTATTTACTTTTCTTTTGCAGCTTGGCCATCATTTTTTTGTGGATGAAAATGCCGGCAATACCGATTATTCCCACCCCGGCAAAGACCAGGACGGAGGTTAGGATGTTCCCCTCGACGAAGGAGGAACCGATAAAGGTGGAGGAAATTACCGAAGGGATCCGGGCGAAGAGGGAAAGAAGGAGAAAACGCCCCATCGAGATGGGGGTAATCCCCGCCACATAGGTCAGCACATCCTTGGGGGTGCCGGGGATAAAGAACAAGAGGAAAATCAGGGTTTCCAGCCGGGTGGTGTTATGCAAAAATTTGTAGCTTTGCAATTTTTCTTCGCTGACAAATTTGGTCAATAAGGGGTAACCAAATTTGCGCACAGCCAAAAAAATTCCTCCGGATCCTAGAAGCAATCCCAGATAACAGGTGAGAAGCCCACCCCAGGTGCCAAACATGGCGCCTGCCAATAATTCAATGGGTTCGCCTGGGATGACAGCGAGAACCACCTGCAGGATTTGCAGCCCTAAAATGATAAAGAAACCGCCAATTCCAAAGGAACGCAGGGTATTTTTAAAATTTTCCAGATTTTCTGGCTTTGCCAGGGAAGAAACAAAGGGAAATGCAGCCACTGTGGCACCGATGAGGACGACGATGACAAGGACAAGGGCCACAATCTGCCAAGGCGTAAGCCGGCGTTGCTTTTTTTCAGATGACATACAAAACGGCCTTTCTCTGGTGAAACGGTCTGAAAAAATACAGATATCTGTATTTTTTGGACAGATATTACACCATCATTTTCTTTGCAATTTTTGCGACTTTGCGCATACACTATGAATGTCCCGCCGGGACAATTTCTTTGAAAACAAAGTGAGAGAGCCCTCTGCGCTGGGTCAAGCGGTGCAAACGCTCACAATGCGGGATATTGCCCCCAACCGAGGGACTTTTTCTGTACCGTCCAGCCCGCGGGTCTCGATGTTGCCAAGTTTTTATTGTTTTCCTCCGACTCTTTCTGATTCTGATAGGACGAAAATAAGGTATGTCAAACAGTATACTTGTTTTTTGTGGTCCTGTGAATGGCTCAGGTAAAAATTTCAAAATTATTTAAGAAGTCCTTATCTTTTTTGAAATCTTTTACGCGATTCCGGTGAGACAAACAAAAAACCCAGCGTATTTTATACGCTGGGTTTTTATTTTATCTAATGATACATAATGTTGTCACAAAAACACTTATCTTGCGAAATAATCCACGGCGCCTTGGAACATTTTTTGATCAAAATCGCCGGGGACATTCTGGAATACACCTAGGCTGTATCTCTCTGAATGGCCCATTTTACCGAAGACCCTGCCGTCAGGAGAGGTAGCGCCTTCGATGGCGTGGACAGAGGTGTTGGGATTAAAGCGGATATCCAGGGTGGGATTGCCGTCAAAATCCACATACTGGGTAGCGATCTGTCCGTTGGCCTCCATAGTGCTCAAAAGCTCCTCAGAGGCGATAAACCTGCCTTCGCCGTGGGAGATGGCGATGGTGTGGATATCATCCACCTTGGTGTGCATCAGCCAGGGAGATTTGTTGGAAGCGATGCGGGTGCGAACCAGCATGGACTGGTGTCGGCCGATTTTGTTATAGGTAAGGGTCGGGCAGCTTTCGTCCATATCTCTGATTTCACCAAAGGGAATCAGCCCCAGTTTGACCAGCGCCTGGAAGCCGTTGCAGATACCGCACATCAGGCCGTCCCGCTGTCCCAGCAGGGTGTGAACCGCCTCTTTGATGGAGGGATTGCGGAAGAAAGCGGTAATGAACTTGCCGGAGCCATCCGGCTCGTCACCGCCGGAGAAACCGCCGGGGATGGCAATGATCTGGCTTTCGCCGATGAGTTTGGCCATCTGGGCCACGCTATCCTCAATTTGAGAGGGGGTCAGGTTGCGGATGACAAAGATCTCCGGCTTGGCGCCCGCCCGCTCAAAGGCCCGGGCCATGTCGTATTCACAGTTGGTACCGGGGAATACGGGAATCAGCACCTGAGGTCTGGCCACCTTTTGGGCCGGTGCAGGCCAGGAGGAAGCGGTAAAGGAGAAACGCTTTACAGCTTCTGTCCGAGGTGTAATGGTCCAGGGGAAGACAGGGTTGAGCTTCTGCTGCCAGGCATCCTGCACCTGCTGCAGATCCACGACGCCATCCGGGGTTTCGATGCGATACTCGGAGATGGTCTGACCGATAACTTTGCCCACAGCCGGAGCACCTTCGGCCATTTCCAGGAGGAAACCGCCGTAGAGGCCATCCCAATACTCAGAAATATCCAGGCTGGCGGCTTTGCCGTCGGTAAAGCGGAAGCCAAGGCCGTTGCCGAAGCACATTTTGGCGACAGCCTCAGGCACGCCGCCGTAGGAAAGGGCCCAGGCCGCTTTGACCTGTCCGGCGCTGATGGCGGCTTCTACCTGGTTCCAGATGGATTTCAGATCGTCAAAGTCCACCAGGTGGTTGTCGTCATAGCGGGGAGCGATCAGGCAGACGTTGTGTCCAGCCTCCTTAAAGTCGGTGGAAACGATATGGCTGGTGTTGGTCACAGATACAGCAAAAGAGGTCAAGGTGGGGGGGACATCCAGATCTTCAAAAGTACCGGACATGGAGTCTTTGCCTCCGATGGCGGCACAGCCCAACTCCAGCTGGGCCTTCAAAGCTCCCAGCAGGGCGGACATCGGCTTACCCCAGCGCTCTGGATCGTTTTTGGTCCGCTCGAAGTATTCCTGGAAGGTCAGCCAGCACTGTTTATAGCTGCCGCCGGCGGCGATGACCTTGGCGATGGATTCTACGACCGCCGCCATGGCTCCATGGTAGGGGCTTAAGGCACTTAGGTCAGGGTTGAAACCCCAACCCATGATGGAGCAGGTGGCTGTTTCCCCAGAAAGGACAGGCAGCTTAGCGGCCATGGCCTGGGACGGGGAAAGCTGCCGTTTGCCGCCATAGGGCATGAGTACGGTGCCGGCGCCGATGGTGGAGTCAAAGCGTTCCACCAAGCCTTTCTGCTGGCAGACGTTGAGCTGGCTTAAGTGCGCGCACCACTTACCGGTGGTGTCGCCGATATATGCTTTTGCTCCAGCAATAACTTCTGGAGCTGGAATCTTCATGGTGGTATGTTTAGAAGCGCCGTTGGAATTTAAAAATTCTCTGGAAAGATCAACGATGACGTTGCCGTTCCATTCCATGGTCAGCCGGGGCTGTTCCTCTACCACGGCAACAACGGTGGCCTCCAGGTTTTCTTTGGAAGCGGCGGCGATAAATTCGTCTACATCCATTTTATCGACGACCACGGCCATCCGCTCCTGGCTTTCACTGATGGCAAGTTCTGTGCCGTCTAAGCCGTCGTATTTTTTAGGCACGGCGTCCAGGTTGATCCGCAGGCCGTCCGCCAATTCTCCGATGGCTACTGAAACGCCGCCGGCGCCAAAGTCGTTGCACCGCTTGATCATCCGGGTGACCTTGGGATCCCGGAAGAGCCGCTGCAGCTTTCTCTCCTCCGGAGGATTGCCCTTCTGGACCTCTGCACCGCAGGTTTCCAGAGACTGGAGGGTGTGGGACTTGGAGGAGCCGGTGGCGCCACCGCAGCCGTCCCGGCCGGTGCGGCCACCCAGCAGGATGATGATATCGCCAGGGGCGGGACGTTCCCGCACCACATTTTCTTCCGGAGCAGCGCCGATGACCGCGCCGATCTCCAACCGTTTGGCCGCATAGCCCGGATGATAGACCTCGGCTACATGCCCGGTGGCAAGGCCGATCTGGTTACCGTAAGAGCTGTAGCCATTGGCGGCTGTCACCACCAGCTTTTTCTGGGGAAGTTTGCCCTCCATGGTTTCGGAGACAGGGACCAGAGGGTCCGCGGCGCCGGTGACCCGCATGGCCTGATAGACATAGCTGCGGCCGGAGAGGGGATCACGGATAGCGCCGCCCAAGCAGGTGGCCGCGCCACCAAAGGGCTCAATTTCGGTGGGATGGTTGTGGGTCTCGTTTTTGAACATGAGGAGCCAGTCCTCCAGCTTTCCGTCCACGTCCACCTTAATTTTGACAGAGCGGGCGTTGATCTCCTCCGACTCATCCAGATCCTGTAGTTTTCCTTGGGCCTTCAGGATCTTGGCGCCGATGACCGCCAGATCCATGAGGGTCTGTGGCTTATTCTTGCCCTGTTTGGTGTAAAGCTCATCCCGATAGTGAAGGTAGGTATCGTAGGTCTCTTTAATATAAGCCGGCTGGATTTCCACGTCGTCAATGTTGGTGAGGAAGGTGGTGTGGCGGCAGTGGTCGGACCAGTAGGTGTCAATCATCCGAATCTCAGTGATGGTGGGATCCCGATGTTCGGTATTTTTAAAGTAATCCTGGCAGAATTTGATGTCATCTTCATCCATGGCAAGACCGTAATATTTCACAAAATCTGCAAGCTCCTGCTTGTTCAGGTGGATAAAGCCTTCCAGGGTTTCCACTGTGGTGGGAATGTCATAGGGGATCTGGAGGGTGTCCGGCAGATCCAAGCTGGCCTCCCGGCTTTCTACCGGGTTGATGAGATGGTGTTTAATCTGGGCAAACTCCCGATCGGAAATGGGGCCGGAGAGGATATAGACCCGAGCGGTACGGACCAGAGGACGGTCCTTCTGGGTGGAAATCTGGATACACTGGGCACAGGAGTCGGCTCGCTGGTCGTACTGTCCCGGCAGATATTCCACCGCAAAAATCCTGTCGTTTTGGGAAATGACAGGCAATCCGGCGGAGATGGTGTCCACCTGCGGCTCGGAAAAAACGGTGTGCTTAGCGTTTTCAAAGTCGGTTTCATCGATGTTTTCTACATCGTACCGATTGAGAATGCGGACACTTTTTACACTGTCCATGAGCAGGGAGGTTTTCAGATCCTGGAGTACCGAATCTGCCTCGACGGCGAATTTGGGCTTTTTCTCTACATAGATGCGATAAACAGCCATTTTTGTTACTCTCCTATTATCGTGTTTTCATTTGGGATGAAAAAGCCTCCCGCCTAGGGGAAGGATAGGGAGACTTAGCGTTTTGTATGAAAAGGCGCCTGCCTTTACTCCAATAATTTTCCCTCGCAGGTTTCCCCGTCGTTGCCGCCGATCTCTACAAGATGAAGAGAACCCTGCAGACTGATGGGGGAGGATACCCGCACAGGGGTGTAGTTTTTGGTATAGCCTTCATAGACACCATGATGGCCTGTCTCAAAGAGGACCTGTTCGATCAGCCCATTTTGCCGGTCCAGAAAGGCTTTGCGGGTTTTAGCAGCGGCGGCCATCATCTGATGGGAACGTTCCTCCTTGACCTTGGTGGGTATCTGCCCTTCCATGGAGGCCGCCCGGGTACCAGGACGGATAGAATAGGCGAAGACATGGGCTTTTGCAAGCTCCACCCGCTGGACAAAATCCAGAGAAGCGGCAAATTCTTCCTCTGTTTCGCCGGGAAAGCCCACCATGACATCGGTGGTAATGGCACAGTTGGGAAAGTGGGCGCGCAGATCGCCGACAATCCGCAGATATTCGGCGCTGTCATAGTGCCGGTTCATCCGCCGGAGGGTTTCATCACAGCCGCTTTGCAGAGACAGGTGAAACTGAGGGCAAAACTTAGGCTGTGCGGCCATCCGCCGGATATCGTCGCCGGTTAAAAGCTCCGGTTCCAAAGATCCCAGCCGCACCCGCTTGACACCGTCAATGGAACAGGCCAGTTCCACCGCGTCGATAAGCCGGCATCCCAGATCCCGGCCATAAGAGGAAAGGTTGATGCCCACCAACACGACTTCTTTGTAGCCATTTTGGGCAAGGGCGGAAAGCTCTGTCTTTAGCTCCTGCAAAGGCTTGGAGCGGATAGGCCCCCGGGCAGTGGGAATAATGCAATAGGAACAATACCGGTCGCAGCCATCCTCGATTTTGACAAAGGCCCGGGTTCGTTCCATAAAGGAGGAGGCGGACATGGGTTCGAAAGCCTCTCCCTTGGCATGGGGGGTGATGTCCACCACCCGCTCTCCAGTGGCCATTGCCTTTTGCAGGGCGGGAAAAATACTTTTGCGGTTATAGGAGCCGGTGATGACATCCGCCTCGGTGATCCCTGCGGCTTCCTCGGGAAAAGCCTGGGGATAACAGCCGGTGAGGACTACTAAAGCGCCGGGATGCTCCCGCTTCATCTTCCGGATGGACTGCCGGGTCTTTTTGTCCCCAGTAGCCGTGACGGTACAGGAATTGACTACATAGACGTCGGCACCGTCGGGAGAATCCGTCACATCGAAGCCATTGTGGGAAAACAATTGGGCAAGAATTTGAGTTTCATATTGATTGACCTTGCATCCAAGGGTGGTAAAGTGTACTCTCATAATACCCCCTGATCAAAATTGCTTCAAAAGCTGAAAAAATATCTTTAAAAATTATTTTCAAAAAATTTATCAAATTTGCACCTATTTTGGATACTATTATTATAAACAATACCATAAGCTTTTGCAATTAGCAGTTGACTAAAAACTGGACTGCTGATATATTGTAATTATAGCTATTTTCCAAAAACCAACGGACAACTCCGTTGGCATGACAGAGGTAAAATAAGGAGGCAGACAGTATGAAAGAGATCACAATCGCGCTCAAATCCATTGACGATGTAAAGGAATTCGTGAAAATCGTGAACATGTATGACTTTGATGTGGACATGGTTAGCGGCCGGCACATTGTTGACGCTAAATCCATCATGGGTATCTTCAGCCTGGATTTGTCCAAGTCCATCAAACTCAACATTCATGCTACCGACTGCGACAAGTTCCTGGATGAGATTAAAAAATTTGCGGCATAAATCACGAAGAAAAATAGACCTGCAAGGGAGAGGCTACATAGGGAAGTAGCTTCTCCCTTTGGTTTTACATAATACGCTTGCCGATATTTTTACTTTACTTGTATATTCGACATATGAATTTCAATTTCAGGAGGGCATAAAGTGATAAAGAAATTCAATAGGATTGAAGGTAGATACATAGAAAAAATCTATGGGCAAGATAGATTTGGATATTCTCAATCTGATTTTGAAGATTTGTATGACTTGATTAAGTGGGCTGAACGAGGAGGATATCAAGGTTCGGAATTACTAATTTATGATTTTCATAGTGGGAATGTATATAAACCTTTTGATAAAAAAAGAAATATTATTTATGGCGATCCCGTATACATAGAAGGGTTTCTATACTTTTTGCAAGGTGATTACGACAATAAGAAAGTAACCTTATACAGATATATCCCGGAAAAAGTTCTGGAAAAGGTCACGGAATTAAACATGGGGGAAGTGAACTTATATAATCTAATGATCATTGGTAATCCGCTCTATATTATCAGCCAAGATTCAGAAGAAGGTTTTCAGTGCTACTATCCGGATAAAATCTCATTTCCACTTAATGAGCATGAATCGGTAATTTTAATAGAAAATGGCAAGGTTTATTTAGAGACATGGGTAGAAGAAGGTTGGGATGATAAAAATGATCGTGCAACGGATGCATATAAATACTACAATCGCATCATTATAAAAGATTTTGCAGGCAATACTCTCTCAGAAGAGATTGGTTGCTTAAATAAATCGGTAGAGGGAGTTTGGTGGATTTCATAAATTTGCCTTTATCTATTAACAACTGAAGATATTAATACATAACCGAATGATTTTTTAAAAATCATTCGGTTATTTCCCTTTAAAAAAATTGTATGCCGATTATTTCAGCAAATCCATAAGAATAGCGAGCATCGGATTTTGATATCCAAATCCAAACAAGTCAAGAAATTTGGGTGATAACTTCTTTACGAAGCGTCTTCCAAAGGTATGGTTTTTTGTTTTTCCGAAGGCCGCATATCGTGACATTCTCCGCATAAACATGTACTAAATGAAGAAAAGCGGGCCATCCTTATAGAGACAGATGGCGACGGCTTTCAGCTAGGGCGCAGCGGTTATGAACCCAGTGCCCGGTTTTTCCTATGCAGCGGAGGTGCGGTGATGAAGGTGAAATCTCGTATAGCGGCTTGTCTTTTGATATGCGCTCTTTGTATCGGTGTGTTTTCCCCAGCGGCTTATGCCGCTGGAGAGGATGAGAAAACAGTGGCCCCCACGACCACAACGGTTGCGCCTGGTGGAGAGAGCACCCCTGAAACCACCCAGGAGAATCAGAAACCACAGGGGAGCGTCCAGTCCAGCCAGGAAGACAATCCAAACCAGGGTACAGTGGATATCAGATCTAAGTCGGTGATCTTGCTGGAGCAGTCTACCGGGGAGGTCCTGTATTCCTATAACCCGGATGAGCAATATCCTCCCGCCTCCATCACCAAAATTATGACCCTGCTTCTGGTCATGGAAGCCATTGACGCGGGAAAGATCACGGTAGACGATATGGTCATCTGCTCCCAACATGCGGCGGATATGGGGGGAAGCCAGATATGGCTGGAGCCCAATGAACAGATGAGTGTACACGACCTACTCAAAGCAACGGCGGTTTCCTCCGCCAATGACGCCGCCACCTGCCTGGCTGAATATGTGGCTGGCAGCGAGGAAGCATTTGTGGCGATGATGAATCAGCGGGCGCAGGAACTTGGCATGAAAAATACGGTGTTTAAGAACACCAATGGTCTGGATGCCGAGGGGCATCTGTCCACGGCAAGGGATATTGCCATTATGTCCATGGAACTACTCAAGCACCCCAAAATCTTGGAGTATACTACCATCTGGATGGACTCTCTCCGGGGCGGAGAAACCCAGCTTGTCAACACCAATAAAATGATCCGCTACTATGATGGGGCCACAGGGCTGAAAACCGGTACCACCGATGGAGCCGGCAGCTGCCTGTCTGCTTCCGCCACCCGAAATGGGATGACCCTCATTGCAGTGACTTTGGGCAGCGCTACCAGTGATGAACGTTTTTATACGGCAAAAAAGCTGTTGGACTACGGCTTTGCCAACTATGAGCTGGCAAATATCCAGCCTATGAGCGCGGAAACCCCGGTGAAGGTGACAGGAGGCGTGGAGAACGAGGTAACGGTGGAACCACAGCCTCCCGAACCACTGGTGCTGCCGAAAGGGAGATCCCAGGAGATCACCCAGGAGATCGAATTGATGCCACAGGTCAGCGCTCCTGTGGAAAAGGGGCAGACGGTAGGGAGGGTGATTGTCAAGCTGGGGGAAGAGGAAATCCTCACTTACCCTATGGTGGCGAGCCAAAGTGTGGAAAAAATGACTCTTCCGAGAGCACTGTGCATCCTTTTTAAAGCCATGGTTGGATAATCGCTCTAGAAATATGTGAAAACTCAACAAAAATATATCGAAGTGAAATCCAATACTTGAAAAATATGACCTGATAGAGTAAAATAAAGTATACCATCTAAAGGATGGTATCGGTATAAAAATCGACGGAAAAGCAGAAAGGGGAAGTCAAATGGCTGTCACTTTAAATACGAAACATCTGAAGGGTTTTATCATGGATCATGAGCTGTGCGGCATGCAGGCTCAGGTAGAAACGGCCCACCGCACACTCCACGAAAAGACAGGACTTGGCAATGATTTCTTGGGATGGCTTACCCTGCCCACAGACTATGACAAAGAGGAATTTGCCCGCATTAAAGCCGCGGCGGAAAAGATAAAAAAGGATAGCGATATCCTCGTTGTCATCGGCATCGGCGGTTCCTATCTGGGGGCCCGGGCAGCCATCGAGTTTCTCAAATCCCCACTTTACAACAACTTAAAGAAGGATACGCCGGACATCTATTTTGCTGGCAACAGCATCAGTCCTTCTTATCTTAATGACCTGCTTTCCATCTGTAAAGACAAAGACGTATCCGTCAATATCATCTCCAAATCCGGTACCACCACCGAACCTGCTCTGGCGTTCCGGATTTTCCGGGACTTCCTGGAGAAAAAATATGGTAAGGAAGGCGCAAAGAGCCGGATTTATGCTACCACCGACAAGGCTCGGGGAACGCTGAAAGAGCTTTCTGACAAAGAGGGCTATGAGACCTTCGTCATCCCCGATGACGTGGGAGGCCGTTTCTCGGTGCTGACGGCAGTGGGACTTCTCCCCATCGCCGTAGCTGGATGCGACATTGACGCGCTGATGGCCGGCGCCAAGGAGGCCCAGGACGCCCTGTGCGACACCGATCTTGCAAAGAATGACTGCTACAAATACGCGGCGTTGCGCAACTGCCTGTACCGCAAAGGCAAATCTGTGGAGCTTCTGGTCACCTATGAGCCCTGCTTTACCATGATGAACGAATGGTTTAAGCAACTCTTTGGCGAAAGTGAAGGCAAGGACCACAAGGGTTTGTTCCCCGCATCGGTTACCTTCTCTACCGATCTGCACTCTATGGGTCAATTTGTTCAGGATGGCTCCCGGATCCTGTTTGAGACAGTGGTCCATTTCGCAAAGCCACAGTCTGATCTGTACATCCAGCCGGATGCGGCCAACTTTGACGGGCTCAACTTCCTGTCGGAGCAGAACATGTCGGTGGTCAATCAGAAGGCTTTTGAAGGCACCATCCTGGCCCACACAGAGGGCGGCGCTCCCAACATGGTGCTGGAAGTGGGCGGTATGGATGAACATGAGCTTGGCTATCTGATCTACTTCTTTGAGAAAGCATGCGCTATTTCCGGCTATCTGCTGGGGGTCAATCCCTTCAACCAGCCGGGCGTGGAGGCCTATAAAAAGAACATGTTTGCCCTGCTTGGCAAGCCCGGTTACGAGGATTTGCAGGGAGAGCTCCTTGAAAAGCTGAAATAATTTGACAAGATGGGCCCAATATTGTATGGTTATGAAAAGAAGCTTTGATTTTCATTAAGTTAAGGTAAAATCTGGGCTAAGAAGTAAAAAATGACACTGTAAAAAAATGGGCGTCCTCGTCCATTTTAAAGGGAGGAATTTCACATGATAAAGCTAATCGTTGGAAATAAGGGTTCCGGAAAAACAAAGACATTGATTCATATGGTCAATGAAGCTGCGCAGACCTCCAATGGCAATGTGGTATGCATTGAAAAAGGACTGAAACTTACCTACGACCTGGATATGAAGGTTCGTCTTATTGATATTGACGACTATAATGTCAGCGGCAGCGATGCCTTTTATGGCTTCCTGTGCGGGCTTTTGGCCGGCAACTATGACATTACCGATCTGTGCATCGATGCAACCCTCAAAATTGTAGGCCGCGATCTTGCTGCTTTCGCCGCTATGGTGGAGAAGCTGGAAAGCCTCCATGGCCAGAATGTGAACCTGATCTTTACCGTTTCCTGCGACAAATCAGAAATTCCCGATTCCATTACAAAGTTCATCATCTAAGGATGGACTGTCCCGCTACTCCGAGGAAAAGGAGCGAAACCCATAGGTTTCGCTCCTTTTTTGCAGTTTCACCGCGAAATTCTCTTGACGGGCCAGAGGGGATGGGGTATATTGAAAACCGGAATCCCTTGGGGAGTGGTATCCGGATCTTTACCCTTAAAGAGACAAAGGGGAAAGATGGATACCTGAAATTTTGCACCGGATGGTGTGGCGAAAGGAAGGAACTGATCATGTTCAAAGCAGTCATTGTAGGCTACGGTAATATTGGTAAGTCGGTATTGGAGGCCTTGTATGCGGCTCCCGATTTTCAGCTGGTGGGGATTGTGCGCAGAAACGCCGCCGGAGAGCAGCCGGCAGAATTGAGAGATATCCCTGTGGTGGACGACGTCAACAAGCTGCCTGAAAAGCCGGATGTGGCATTTCTGTGCACACCTACCCGCTCGGTGCCGGAGGAGGCAAAAAAATATCTGGCGCTGGGCATGAATACGGTGGACAGCTTCGATATCCACACCAACATTTGGGACTTAAAGTGCCAGCTTGATCCCGTAGCAAAAGAACACGGAAAAACCTCCATTATCTCTGCCGGTTGGGATCCGGGTTCTGATTCCATGGTGCGGGCACTGTTAGAAGCAGCGGCTCCCAAAGGCATCACCTACACCAACTTTGGCCCTGGTATGAGTATGGGCCATACTGTCGCCGTCAAGGCCATTGAGGGAGTGAAAGCGGCGCTGTCTATGACCATTCCCCTGGGCACCGGCATCCATCGCCGGATGGTGTATATTGAACTGAAGGATGGGTATGCTTATGAGGATGTGGCAGCCCGGATCAAAGCGGATCCCTATTTTGTCAACGATGAGACCCATGTTATCGCAGTTGACAGTGTGGATGCCCTCCTGGATAAGGGACACGGTGTCCATATGACCCGCAAAGGCGTGTCCGGCACCACCCAGAATCAGCTGTTCGAGTTTGATATGAAGATTAACAATCCTGCCCTCACCGCCCAGATCCTGGTGGCCGTCGCCCGTGCCGGTATGAAACAGGCTCCTGGCTGCTATACCATGATCGAGATTCCGGTCATCGACATGCTCTATGGCGAAAAAGAGGACCTGATCAAACGCCTGGTTTAAAAGATAGATCTGTGCAGAGGCCGGAGAAGGAGAAAAGGGCAAAGAAATCGGAAAAAAGCCCAAGTTTCCGTTGACAAACCCTCGGCAGAATATTATAATAGATTCCGTGGCACAAGAGGTGAACTATGTTAATTGATCTAAAACAGCTCTTTGATGTGGAGGGCGAAGCTCTAAAAGTGGACTATGAGCTAGACCTTTCCGGGTGGGAGCTGGGACAAATGTGTCCGCTGAAAACACCTGTCGCTGTCCGCGGGGAGATTCGAAACCGCGCGGGTTTGGTAACGCTTCGCTATACTGCTGAGTTTGTGTATGACGGCGTATGCGACAGATGTCTGGAACCGGTGATCCGTCCCTTTGCAATGGAATTTGAACATGTTCTGGTCAGCCATGTGGAGGGAGAATACTCCGATGAGTTTCTCCTGGTGGAAGACAGAACACTTGCCATGGACGAGCTGGTGCAGTCGGATATCCTGCTGGAATTTCCCACTAAGATTCTTTGCAGGGAGGACTGTAAGGGGTTGTGCCCCCAATGCGGAACAAATCGAAACACAAAAGACTGCGGCTGTGATCAGGCCGAGTCTGATCCTCGCCTTGCAGCTTTAAAAAAGCTACTTCAATAATTATTTCATTTGACAGTGACGATGTTTCGTCGTGATTTCGCAGGTTAAGGAGGTGCTGAGCATGGCGGTACCAAAGAGAAAGGTTTCCAAAGCAAGACGCGATAAGAGACGCTCTAATGTATGGAAGATGGATGCTCCCGCTTTTTCCAAATGCACACAGTGCGGTGAGCTGAAACTGGCCCACAGAGTTTGCGGCAACTGCGGATTCTATAAGGGCAGAGAGGTTATCAAAAAGGAAGCGTAGTGAGTTTCCTCAAAGAACAGGGGAGGAGGATTCCTTCCCTGTTCTTTTGATTTTCGGGCAAAAATAAAAAGATCATGTAAGATATCTATTTTCATCGGCCCAGAGATTGTGTATACTAAAAGTAACGAATCGGGGCAAAAAGGGAATGAGGACAGGCTTTTTGTATGGGAGTATGGATTAAACAGGTGGAGTCAGGCTCTCCCGCCCAGAGACATGGGATTGAAGCGGGGGAGAAATTGCTGGAAATTAATGGGCATCCCATCGCTGATGTGCTGGACTACCGCTTTTATATGACGGAACGGCGGCTGCGGATCCTGCTGCAGCGGGCTGATGGCAAAGAGCGGATGGTGCGCCTTCGCAAGGATGAATATGAAGACCTAGGGTTGGAATTTGAAACCTACCTGATGGACCGGCAGCACAGCTGCAAGAATAAGTGCATCTTCTGCTTTGTGGATCAGATGCCCCCGGGGATGCGGGAGTCCCTGTATTTTAAGGATGACGATGACCGGCTCTCCTTCTTTTTCGGCAATTATATCACCATGACCAACCTCAGCCGCCAGGAAATTGATCGGATTATCAAGATGCGGATTAGTCCCATCAACATCTCCGTCCACACCACCGATCCGCAGCTGCGGGTGCAGATGATGAAAAATCCCAAGGCCGCGGATTCCCTGGAATATATTCGTCTCTTATGCGAGGCAGGAATCAAGGTCAACACCCAGCTGGTTCTCTGTCCCGGCATCAACGACGGCCCTTATCTGGAAAAAAGTCTGCGGGATTTGGGAGAAATGTATCCGGGGGTGCAGAGTATTGCCTGTGTCCCTGTGGGATTGACCCGTTTCCGGGAAGGGCTTTACCCCTTGGAGGGATATACAAAAGAGGGGGCGCGACAGGTCATCGAGACGGTCAATGCCTTTGGCGATCAATACGAGAGGCGTCTTGGCAGCCGGCTGTGCTATCCTGCCGATGAATTTTATCTCAAAGCCCAGTGGCCCATGCCGGACGCCGACTATTATGGAGAATTTGACCAGCTGGAAAACGGGGTAGGCCTTTTTGCCTCTCTGGAAAACGAAATCGACTTTGAGCTTCAAAATCCTGATGGACGCCGGGGAAGCGGGAAGCTTTGCACCCTAGCTACCGGCACGGGAGCCGGCCCTTTTATCCAGCAGATGGTGGATAAGGTAGCTGGGGTGTTCCCGGATGTAAGGGTGCAGGTTGTCCCCATTGTCAATCGTTATTTTGGGGAAAGTATCACGGTGGCAGGTTTGGTGACAGCTACCGATCTTGTCGACCAGCTCCGGGGAAAACAATTGGGCGATACCCTCCTCATCCCGGCGGTGATGCTCCGCCATGAGAAGGACCGCTTTTTGGATGATCAGACGGTGGAAGAGGTGGAGCAGGCTTTGGGCGTTACCGTCCGCCTGGTGGAAAATGACGGCCATGATTTTGTCGATGCCCTTTTGGGGGAAAAGTCGGCATATGAATAGAAAATATGGTGAGCGAACAAACTCTCATACTGTGAAATTTTGCGGTATGGGGGAAAACAGAGTGCCTTTCCAGGCAGTAAGGAGGCATTTATGGCAAAACCAGTGGTAGCAGTGGTGGGCCGGCCTAATGTGGGCAAATCCACCCTTTTTAATAAACTGATCGGAAAGCGTCTATCCATTGTGGAGGACACCCCAGGTGTCACCCGGGACCGGATTTATTCCGAGTGCGAATGGAGGGGCCAGCAGTTTATGCTGGTGGACACCGGAGGCATCGAGCCCAGAACCGATGATGTGATCCTTTCGCAGATGCGGCGGCAGGCGCAGCTTGCCATTGAAAAGGCAGATGTTATCATCTTGGTGGTGGATCTGAAATCCGGTGTGACCGCCAACGACGCGGACATCGCCATGATGCTGCAAAAAAGCGGCAAGCCTGTGGTGTTGTGCGTCAACAAATGCGATTCTCTGGGAGAAGTTTCCCCGGATTTTTACGAGTTTTACAATCTGGGCTTGGGAGATCCTTATCCTGTTTCCTCTGTCCATGGTCACGGCACCGGTGATCTGTTGGACGCGGTGTTTGAGCATTTGGATTTTGATAAGGAAGAGGAATATGGGGATGATTATATCAAGGTGGCGGTGATCGGAAAGCCCAACGTGGGAAAATCCTCCCTCATCAACCGGATTGCAGGGGAGGAACGGGTCATTGTTTCTAATATTGCGGGAACCACCCGAGACGCCACAGATACAGTCATAGAAAACGAGCACGGCAAATATGTATTTATCGATACCGCCGGCATCCGCCGCAAGAGCAAGGTGGAAGAAGCGGTGGAGCGTTACAGCGTTCTGCGGGCTTATATGGCGGTGGATCGGGCTGATGTGGCGGTGATCGTCATCGACGCCACCGTTGGCTTTACCGAGCAGGATTCCAAGGTGGCAGGCTATGCCCATGAACAGGGTAAAGGCTGTGTTGTAGCGGTCAACAAATGGGATGCGGTGGAAAAAGACGGAAACACCATGAACGAATTTAAAAAGAAGCTGGAGAACGATTTCAGCTTTATGTCCTATGTACCGTTCCTCTTCATTTCCGCGCTGACAGGACAGCGGGTGGAGAAACTATACGATCTCATCCGGCACGTCCATGAAAAGAATTCCATGCGTATTACCACCGGCATGCTCAATGACATGCTGGCCTATGCCACCGCCCGGGTACAGCCGCCGTCGGACAAAGGAAAGCGGCTGAAGATTTACTACATGACCCAGGCTTCCACCAAGCCGCCCACCTTTGTCTGCTTTGTCAACCGGGCGGAGCTGTTCCACTTTTCCTACCAGCGTTATCTGGAGAATCAGATCCGGGAGACGTTCCAGCTGGACGGTACCCCCATCCGCATGATTGTGCGGGAGAGGGGAGATAAATAGACCGGAAACCAATGCAACGGACGGATATGTCCGAAGAAGGAAGGGCGATTTAATGAATACTTTCTGGGCGATTTTGGCCTCGGCTGTCTGTGCTTATCTAATCGGGAGCATTAGCTTTGCGGTGATTGTCAGCAAGCTGTACTCCAAAAAAGATGTGCGGGATTATGGCAGCGGCAACGCTGGGATGACCAATGTGCTTCGCAACTTCGGCAAGATACCGGCAGCGTTGACCCTCCTAGGTGACTTTGGCAAGGGAATTGTAGCGGTGCTGCTGGGCAGGCTTTTCTTCTCTCTATTTGGGGTTACCTCTTTTGACGGGGCCTATGTAGCGGGCCTGTTTGCCCTTCTCGGCCATATGTATCCGATTTACTTTGGATTTAAAGGCGGAAAGGGTGTGCTGACCTCCGCTGGCATTATCCTGGTGATTAACCCAATCACCCTGCTGATTTTGTTGGCAGAGTTCCTCATCGCGTTTGGCATTTCCAAAATGGTGTCCCTGGGCTCCATTGTGGATGCCGTTTCCTACCCCATTGTCACCTATATTGTGTTGCGGGTAACGGGAGAACCTGCCCTGATTAATACCCTGTTCGCCGCCCTCATTGGACTGATCGTGCTGTATCTCCATCGGGAGAACATCAAGCGGATTATTGCGGGCACAGAATACAAGTTTGGACAGAAAAAAGAAAAGTAACCAAATTGTGACCAAAGTCCAATGGACAGCGGCCTTTGTCATTGTTACAATAGGGCTGTGGCTGTAGAAGATGGCCGCAATCATGATCGAAGGGGTGCAGAAATGATTATTGTGACAACACACACGGTTCCGGGAATGGAAATTGAACGGGTGGTCGGCCTGGTTCGAGGCAGCGTCGTGCAGTCGAAAAATATCGGAAAAGACTTCATGGCGGGATTTAAAAGCATGGTAGGCGGCGAGATCAGGGACTACACCGAAATGATGGACCAGGCAAGGGAAATCTCCATCAGCCGCATGGTGCAGCAGGCCCAGGCCTTGGGCGCCGACGCCATTGTGGGATTGCTCATTTCCACCTCTTCTATTATGCAGGGCTGTTCCGAGGTCATGGCCTATGGGACGGCTGTAAAACTAAAGGGCTGAGATATATTAAAAATTACAAAAAGCCGCGGGTTTTCCGCGGCTTTTGTCTATAATTTCGAAACCATCAAGAACGATATTTTTTGAAACGGGTGTAATACTTAAAAAATGACATGAGCAATTTTTTAGGTAATTAATATGTTTTACTTTTACTGAAGAGCCTGAATGATCTGCTCCATTGTATTGGCATCCGGCATTGGCGCTACCTGGGTGATTTCTTCAGCCAGTCCGGACACGCCGAAATTTTCGGCTCCAGTGGGGACATCATATACCCCGGTACGAAATCCGTGTTTTTCCCAAGCGATACGTTGAATGTCCTCGTCCAGTAAGGCATCGATTCCGACATTCCCGCTTTCATCCAAAGAGATATACACATGAGATGACCAGACGGTAGGCGTTGGGTAGAGCATAACAATATCTTTTTTTACCTGTTCCCATACTTCGGCATTGTTTACGGCAAACTCTAGGAGCTGGTTCTCGTATCCAGCAATCAAGGGCTTAGCGCCCATGCCTGTTTTTAAAAATTGATCAAATAGATCTGATGAAGAGCTTTCCATATATCCAAGTTTCTGAAAGATATTTTGCAACCTGGGGAGAATTTCATTAAGGTTATTCTCATCAGCTACACCATTGCAAAGGGTGTTAGCTAAAAGCCCGGCAAACATATTACCGGAATTTGATTTGGTAGGGTCGGTGGTCCCTACCGAAATACTACCATAAAGTTGCGAAAGCCCAATTTCTTCCCAAGTTGTTCCGGACTCAATGGCTTCTACCAGTTTTTTCATATCTACTGAATAGATGCCGTCTGATATACTAACAATTCCTTCAGCAATCATCGCCTGGGCTACTGCGCTGCGAGTATATAATACAATAGGAGTATTTAGAATAATTTCACTTTTCACTGGCTCACCGTTTGCCTGTTCATAAAGTTCCAATGCCGTCTGGTTGGAGGGGAACAAAAAATTCTTTCCTTCAACATCGGCGGTGATCATGTCAATGGAACCCAGTTTTGTGTAATCAATGGCTAATTTATACCTATCTTTCAAAAGATTCTGAATTTCTTCATCTTCTAGCAAGCCAATTTTTTCACCACCCACATAGCCATGGATCTCTGTAATTGTTTGACCGCTGCTGTACCATACATAAACAATGGCGGATATTACAACGATGGCTAGGATGCCCAATCCGAGTAACTTTGTTTTCATTTTCAATCCTCCATTTCCAAGGCGTTTTTCAGAAGTTCAATGTCGACTTCCACATCGAGAAGCTCTCCCTCCATCAGATGGGTGAACTGTTTTTCAAAAGCACTATTAAGCACTGGAAGCGCTTCTGCCGTCTTTTGGAGAATTGTTGTTACCTTCTCTGCATGTAGTTTTGTATTTTGCAAATCTACATACCGGCGGAGAAGTTTAGCTGCTGTGTCCAAGTAATAGGTAAAGAAACGACGTGCCAAATTGATCTTCGTAGGATTTTCTTTAAGATATAAAAGAATCCTTTTGCCAGTATCATACAATGTCTGAGCATCTACTTTAACAGAAGAGTCAGAGATGGATTTAATTGCGCTGTCAATCTCAATAAAATCAGCTTGAGCGTCTTCTAATAATTTTCGAATTTCCTCTTCTTCGGGTATAAACTCAATGGAGATACCAGCAATTTTTTGATTAGGCTTCAAAAGAAGGAACAAGCCAAAATATACGCCGATACATAACAGAATACAGAAGATCAAATTCCATTTTAGCAACAAAAACATCAGAAGAAAAAGTGCTGCCGCAATTATAGTGGAAATCAGCATCCTTGAGGTATCTTTCATCAGTTATACCCCTTTACGGTTTGGAATGCCTCAGTCAGGTTGTCGCGTCCATCAAATACCCGGGCATTGGTATATTGCGCCAATTCTTCTAGCTGATCTTCATCGGCGTCTCCAAACATAATGGAAAAGACGGGAATCTCTTTCCCCAACTGTGTATATACAGATTCGAAATCGTAGATGGAGCCGCCTGATTGCCCATCGGTCAGTAGAATGATGGCGGGGGTATATTGAGATAAGTCGAAATCCTGTAGCATTTTCAGCCCCTGAACTGCTGCCGCATACATATTGGTGCCACCCCCTACAGGCTGATTTTTTACTTTTTCATAAAGCGCTTCTAATTCGTCTCCGGCACCGGTAGCTGTATAAGTAGTAATAACACCACTATTAAAAGGTATTAGGATATTAACCTCATTTTTAGAGGCTTGGAGAAAGTTTTTAGCGGCGTTTTCTTGAATGAGCAATTGCTCCATAGCTTTTACCAACTGTTCGTTGCCGTCACCGCTCATACTGCCTGAATAATCCAAGCAGTAGATGTTAAGAGAAGGCTTTTTAAAATCGGTCTGATACAGATTTAAGCACTCAAACAATACATCTGCTGCCGGCATTTTGATAGGCGAAAGCACGCGATCAGGTTGTAGTCCCCAATCCGACCGAAATATGTCTTTGTTTTCCTCAGATACCCCGGTGTAACTCGAACGACGTCCAGTACGCTGAATTTCATTCTGCACATCTGTAGAGAGAAGATATTCTTGGAGCTTTAAAAACGCAGTTTCTTTCTTATCATCGTTGTGATCCACATATCCCAGTGGAGAATCCGCCAAGGAAAGCCCATCATAAGGATAGACCACATACAACGGTTCCTCACCGCGGGCCTCTAGCTCCTCGTTGGCCTGGATAATCAAGCATTCATAATTGACCATAGCATCATAATTGCCTTCCAAAAACATATTTTTTAGCCAATCTGAACTTCCAGAAGAACGATCGACACCGGAGAGTAGGTCACGCATTTGATTTTTTAAGCTTTCACTTTGTAAATCCTCTGAATTGATGACCTCTGGATTTCCTAAAAGTGCATATAGAAATCCAATGTAAGCGCTAGCACCAGAATTAGACTGGGTCGCACTAGTCATACAGAAACTGAGCGATCCATTTTGAATAGCTTTCAATAGATCATTTACTGATACCTCTTGATTTATAAACCCCAGATTTTCTGCCAGATTTTTACGGATGCCAAATACCACAGGGGTAATTGATATCGACTCTGTATGTTTGACCCGGTGGTTTGTGTCGCCGACCGTTAACCATAAACTACTGGCAGGCCATACAGCGTCATAAGGGATATTGTCTTCGCTTAAAAGACGCATAATGTCTAAAGAACCCAGATAGGTCATCTCAATGCGAATATTTTCTTTTTGTGCAAATTTTTCAAGAATAGGCTCTAATTCTGCGTTTTCAGAACCAGAAACAATTCGCAATACAGAACGGCCGTTGCCCAAAACTGTATCTGCCCCTCCGTCATCGCTGTCTTCAAAATAACAGCCTGTACATGACATGAGCAAAGCAGGAACTAAGAGCAGCAAAGCGATAATCCGTTTCATAAAAACACTCTCCTGTTACCGTCTTCTTAAAAACAATATCTGTCCCATTATGCAATATGTAATATTTATTCTACTGTTGCTTTGTCAAAATGTCCGTAAATCAAGATAAAGTTAATGTAAAATTTATTTATCATATATCCAAAGAGAGAATCACACCGTAGCCAGCGTGGTTTCACTTGAAAAATGAGAATCTCCATGGTAGAATTAAGCAAAGAATATATGAGACTGAGAAGATATTTGTTTCGTTTGAAAAGGTGGCGGAAGATATGTGTTCTAACAAGTTCGACATAGTCCCATCCCTTTTTAAAAGCAAAAGTATTGAAATTTCTGAAGGTGTGTTCTGCCCGTTTAAGTAGGGGTAAGAAGCGCCTTTTATGTTTTTTTCATAAAAATAAAAAGAAAGGAAAAAAGGAGCATGAAAAAGTCAAAACTGAGCAGAATGCTTGCGGCATTCCTAGTGCTGGTGATGGTACTGACGATGTTGCCGGGTACTGCGCTGGCAATCGAGATTGATCCGCAGGCAGACGAAACCGCCCCTTGCCAGATCACAGAGGGGTGTATCCTGGCAGATGGCCATGAGGGGGATTGTGTGGTGGAGGAAGAGCCAGCCCAAGCCCCTAAAGAAGAAAAAGTGCCGGTTGAACCTACAGACGACAGTGTGAATCTGTTGGCGAATGATGGTGTCAACACCCTAGAAGAGCTACAGACTGCCATTGCGACCGGTGGAGAAGTTGTTCTGAGCGGAGACATTGAGATTGGCGCTGCAAATACCTCGTTTAGAATTACAAACGAAGTGGTTCTCGATCTTGGTGGATTTTCGATTGTCCGCAATGGAAACAGTAGTAATCCGTTGTTTGATATTAAAAGCGGAGGTTCACTGACACTGAATGATTCACAGGGAACAGGTGCCATCAATAGTACCTATCCTGTTAAACTGTGGAGCGGTTCTACCTTTATCATGAATGGCGGCAGCATTACTTCGAGTCGAGGAGCCGCTGTGGATATTTTCGACAGCTCAGCCAATGTAAAGGTGGAAATCAACGCAGGTTCTCTGACAGCTAATGCGGATAATACCTTTGGCATTCGTGGAAGTGAGAACGTAACAGTTGATATTAAGGGCGGAACGATCACTTCGGAAACAAACCGTCTTGCTATGTATGTAAGTGGGAAAAAAGACGGCGCAATTGAAATCAACATCAGCGGCGGTTCGATCCAGAATGTAGGCCAAGCCATTCAAGCATACAGTGGCGCGGTTATTAATGTGTCTGGAAATGCAGAAGTTTACTCAGAGACAGGTACAGCGATTTCCACTCAGAGTGGTTATGGCGTGGTAGAATTGAATGTCACTGGCGGTAGTATTACCACCGACAGTGGTTATGGTTATGCTATCCAGGCCCGTGAGGAGAGTCAGGTCAACATCAGCGGTGGAACAATTGCTGGCGGCACGGCGGTACAGGTCAATGACAGCGCCACGGTGAAAGTTACTGGCGGTACTTTAGAGGGAACAAGGAATGCTATTGGTGAAGGCTCTGGAGCAACGCCTGATATCACAGTTACTGGCGGTACCTTTAGTCATGATATAAGCGGTTATTTACCCGAAGGCTTAACGACAGAAAGAGATGGGGATGGAAATTATATTGTAATAGGCCTAGATGCTGTCTATGTTGATGGTATTAACGGCGATGACACCAACACAGGCGCAGACGCTGAGCATGCGGTCAAGACCTTGGAACATGCACTGAACCTGGTAGCGGACGACGGCGTTATCTATATCTGCGGTACGGTAACGGTGGATTCTTCCCTTACTGTAAATGGTGCGACCATCAAACGTGCCGATAGTTTTAACGGGAAGCTGATCTCAATTGACGGATCCAATGGGAAGTTGACCTTAAGGAATACCACCATTGACGGTGGAAATGTGGAAGTCGCGTATGGTAGCTATCTCCTGTTTGTCACAAATGGCGGAACCCTGACCATTGAAAATGGCACTGAGATTTTGAACAACAAAACATCGGCTGTCTACGTGAATAACAACAGTTACCTTACCATGAATGGCGGCGCGATCAAGAGCAATTCCACCACTGATGGCTTTGGCGGCGGAGGAATTTGCAGCTGCGGCACCACCGTGATTAACGGCGGCGAGATTTCCAACAACACTGCAGACATAGGCGGCGGCATTCTCTCTGAGAGAGGTACTTTGACATTAAACGGCGGTCAGATCAAAGGCAACTTTGCAGCGCAAGGAGCAGGTGTGGCCGTAATTGCCGCATCGGCAGTTTTAGATGGTGCTGTTATTACCGAGAACGAGTCAGATTATTACGGCGGTGGTGTCTATGTACAAGGCATAACGGCCCCCGCGCAGTTTGAGATGAGGAGCGGTTCGATTATCGGCAACACCGCTATCGATGGAACAGGTGCTGGAATCTTCGGATATTATTATAACGCAGACACAATTATCCGGATTTCTGGCGGTACTATTAAAGAAAATGTGGCTACAAATGAGAAAATGGGCAGTGCGATCACTCTTTATGGATATAATGGGAGCGCTGCGTATCCTTCGCTCCAATTAAGTGGCAGTCCGGAAATTGCAGGTGATGTATTCTTCCAAAACGACTATGAAGATGGCTACGTTATTGAAGTCGTGGGAGAGTTCGATCCGGTGAATCCCATTGAGGTCACACGCAGCAACAACATATTTGATATTGTTGCTGTGGAGTATGCGGCTGGATTAACGCCCAATTTAAAGGACTTTGTTTCCGGAGCTATATTTGAGACATTTAGAATTGACGGTCAGACTCTCAAATGGGCTGATGCGAGCATCGTCTACTTCTACGATGAAAATGGCGACGAGTATAGGGATAACCGGCATGGGGTCATCGTGGACGGTAAGATCGATCCGGTAGATGCGCCGACGCCTACCAAGACGGGATATACCCTGGCGGGCTGGAGAAATCGTTCTACCGGCGAGATGTGGGATTTTGAAAACGATACGGTGAGCAGTTCC
>NZ_CBDTOK010000027.1:0-2884 GCF_965361945.1 Zongyangia sp.
CGGCGCACGCGACTAAGTTACCCATTGCACCATAGCGCGAAATCCCCCGGCGGTAGCCGGCGGACCTGCGGTCAGCAAGTCGCGCCCACAGTTTTATCCGAGACACTGTTCGCGTTGCCCGCAGCTGCGTTGCGATTGATACATAAGCGCGATGACCCCCACCGGCAGGTGGTTCTGCGCTCATGCCGCGCGGGCACATCCTTTTCTATCAAGAAAAGGATGCAAAAGTGATCCAAGGGGTGCCCCCTTGGATATCCCCCTTATTGGGGCTCGCTGCTTTCCCGGCAGTATGGGCGGCGATTTTTCTCCCAATCCCGGGGGCCAACACCACTGGATTCCCCCGGGATGGTCCAAAAAATCGTCGGCTGCCGCCGAAACCGCCCACGCTCCTGCGGAGGACAAGTCGCACCCTGGGTTTTGTCGGTGACATTGCCGCGTCTCACGCGCGCCTACCGGCGAGGATGACGCGCCCTAAGTTTTATTTGTGACACTGCCGCGATGCCCGCAAATGGGTCTCGATTGACACCACAACGCGACTTCCTCCACCGGCAGGTGGTTCTGCGCTCATGCCGCGCGGGCACATCCTTTTCTCTCAAGAAAAGGATGCAAAAGTGATCCAAGGGGCTACCCCCTTGGATATCCCCCCTGATGGGGCTCGCTGCTTTCCCGCCAGTATGGGCGGCGATTTTTCTCCCAATCCCGGGGGCTAACACCACTGGATTCCCCCGGGATGGTCCAAAAAATCGTCGGCTGCCGCCGAAACCGCCCGTGCGCCTAGCGGCGAGGATGACGCGCCTTGGGTTTTGTTTACGACACCGCCGCGTTGCCCGCGTTTTTGTTACCAATGGCACTACAGCGCGATTTGGCTGCGGCGACTCGCCGCCCGCCCGGAAGGTGAAGAAACCGGCCCCCAACATTGGGAGCCGGTTTTCTTAATCATTCTATTTATTTTTATTTTCTCTTCTTAGAAAGGAGGATGCCGCCTACAGAGGCCGCTGCCAGCAGGGCAATGCCTGCCATCAGGGAGCTGTCGCCGGTATCCGGGTTGAGCTTATCTCCGCTGGTGGAACCATTGGCGCTGCCGGATCCGCTGGTGGAGCCGCCGGAGGAGCTGGGCCAATCCCAGTCGCTGCCGCCTACCTGACCCACGTTGGAGCCGGGAATGCTGGGAGGAGCTGTGGCGGGCAGGGTGACAGAAGCGGGGTCGAGCTCCTGGGCGCCGTTCTCGTCGGCAAAGCAAGCGCCGCAGCGCTCACAGCGCCAGTACTCAATGTTGCCCGCGGAGGTGGCGGTGGGTTCTACCTTCGGCACATGGACCAGGCTGTGACCACCGTAGTAGTCCTCGCAGATGTTGCGGAGGACCTGGCTGGTGGAAACCGCCGCGATCGCGTCCTCGCCTGGGACGGTGCCTTCCCCTACGCTGTTCAGGCCCGGGTTCTTATCGGAGTCAAAAGAGCAGCCGGTCAGGGTGGCGTCGTCCCAGTAGCCCACAAACCCGCCGGCGGGAATGGTGGGATGAGCGCCGGTGACCACTCCAGCCGCGTGGGAGTCGGTGATGGAGGGGGAAGTTCCGAGGTCAGTATTCCCTACACTGCCGGCAAAGCCGCCAACCTTGGGCTGGGCGGCCGTCAAGGTGCTTGTCACATCCCCATAGGCAACGCAGTCGGTGACGGTTCCATCTTCCAGGAACCCGGCAAAACCGCCCAGGTTCCAGTCAAATCCGGTGACATCCACGTCCGCCGTACAGTGATCAAACACGTCGGGTCCTTCAACACCGATGGAAGAAGAGTAGCCGACAAAGCCGCCCAAAGACCAGCCGCCGTCCACCGTGCCGGTGGCGGTGCAGTCGGTGAAGGTGGACATGCCAGAAATCCCCGCGAAGCCGCCCATGTTGGTGCCGCCGGAGATGGCTACGCCATCGGCGTGGCAATCGGTATAGGTAACGCGGGTTGAGTCACCCACAAGCCCGCCGATTTTGTTGGATCCATCCGTCATCTCACATACGATCGTGCCCGAGACGGTGACGTTTGAGATGTCGATGTTAAGCTCCGGATTGGCCATGACAAGTCCAGCCAGAATACCGGCGCTGTTTTCCATCAGGCCCTCTTCGGAAGTATAGATCGCCGCGTCCACAATGGTCAGATTCTTGACGCCCACGTCCAAATGGTCATCTTTGGAGCAATTGACATAGCCGAACAGACCGGCGACGCTTTTGGTTTCCCGCTCGTCCACATAGAGCCCGGAGATGGTCTTGCTGTTCCCGTCAAAGTTGCCGGAAAAAGCAAGGCTTGTACTAGTCCCATTTATCGGCCAAATATAAGTGCCGATGGGGGTCCACACATGGGCCGAGAGGTCCAGGTCAGCCTCCAGCCTGAAATAGGTGTTGCTGTATTTTTCCCCCGCTTTCACGTCCGCGGCGAGCTTGGCCAGCTGCTCTGCGGTGGCGATGAGATAGGGATCGTCCTTGGCGCCGGTGCCGCCGGCGAATGCGTCCGCCGCGTAGTCGGCCCAGTTGCCTTCCGGCGTCCCGTTGGCCGCGAATGCCACCGTGGGCAGCATGGCCAGGGCCAAGACCAGCACCGCGGCCAACAGGCCGCAGAGCAATTTTTTCATCCTCATCTTGCAAAACCCCTTTCTTTTCTGATGGAGGATTCCAACCCCTGCGGAAGGATTCCATAACCGAAAACCTCCAAAGGCGGGTACCCATGAAGGTGTATTAATAAAATAAGAATGCCATTCCTGCCCGATTTTGTCAAGGATTACTTTGAAGTCCTGAATGGACTTCCCCCAATCGTCTAAAATGCGGTATAATAGCAGTAAGCTATGATACATTTTACAATGAAATCTTCGGAAAGGAAGAAACTCATGGTATATTCTGAGAGTA
>NZ_CBDTOK010000028.1:0-5875 GCF_965361945.1 Zongyangia sp.
GCCTTGCCGGAGATATCCACCAGATCGGCGGCGTCCTGGGCCACCTCTGCAATATCGGCTGGGGTAAAATAGTCCACCCCTTTCTCCTGCGTTTCCCCTGCCGGGCCCTGGGGACCCTGGGGGCCTTGCGGGCCTTGCGGGCCTTCGGGACCTTGGGGCCCTGTCGCTCCTGTTTCTCCCGGTGGGCCCTGGATGGGGCCTAGGTTCAGCCATTCACTGCCCGTCCAGGCATAGCAGTCTTCTCCCACCATGTAGTTGTCCCCCACATTGGGGCTTGGTACCGCCTCCTGCAATGCCTGGAGGCTGTCGTAGCTCCCCAGGATTTTAAGGGATGTACCCTGTGGTCCCTGGGGACCTGTCGCCTTGACGCCGGTGGAAACATACTGGTCCTGCTCCGGATCCCAGGTTTCCCACATGTCGGTGCCCTCATTAATCCGGGGGCCGTGCTGGGCGTCCTGGGCCGCCGCATTGGCATTCTGCGCCGCCAAATTCGCAGCGTCTGCGGCCTCGCTTGCGTCTCCCGCCGCGCCGTTGGCGTTCCCGGCCGCTGTATTGGCTAGGCCTGCCGCAGTGTTGGCCGCTCCTGCCGCCGTATTAGCGCCGTCCGTGGCGGTGTTGGCGTCTTCGATGGCCGTCTGCATCTGGCTGTTGAGGCTCTCAAAGGTGCCCTTGGCTGTATTGGCGTCCTCCAGCGCCTGCTCCGCATCCTCTACCGCTTGGGAGGCGCTGGACTGGGAGGAGGAGATGCTGTTGAGGGCGTCCACAAAGCTTTTGTATTCCGGAGAGCTCTCCGCCACCGCCTGATCCAGCGCCATAGGTTTAATATCCAAAACAAAGGAGCTGGAAGACAGCATGGCATTAGATGCTTCGTCATACAGCTGCACATCACAGCAAGCCTGGCCCGCTTCCGCCAGCATCTGCTGGGTGAGAGTGATTTCCACCTGATTGTTGCTGATGGCGGCGTCATCCAGCACATTGTCCCCGGACTGCGGCTTTCTCATGGCGAATCTTGCCACAGCGCCGCTGGGAATGGTGTAGTCGACGCCGTTATCCGCGAGGGTGACGGTCAATGTACGGCTGTTTTGGTCTCCCTGTTTGGCGTATACTGGTATGATCTGCGTCTTTCCTGATAGATCAAGGGTAATACTGTCGTTAATTTCCATCTGTGTTCACCTTCCTTTCCAGTTCATCAATTCTCGCGGATAATTCTTGGATCGCCTTGCTCAGGTAAGGGACAATGCGGTCTATTCTAGGCTGAACCATGTCTTCACCGTCTGGCTGAGGCACATGATCCACCCACCGGGGGTTGATTTTCTCCAGCTCCTGGGCAACATACCCCAGCTTTTCCTTAACAGATCCTTCTTTCCATGTAAAGCTTCTATGCCGGATTGCGTTGACCTGAGAAAGGGCCTGCTCCGCTGTGTCGGCAATATTGTCCTTGAGCATCTCATCGGAGGACGTGATGGCGATGTAGAAGGTATTGGCTGTCCCGTGTAAGGTCAGGTTGCTGCCGCTTTCTATGCCGATTTGCAGGATTCTGTCCTCTCCGGATGGCGCAGATAGTACTGCATAGACATTCCGGTTATTCCGAACCGCCGTGATCTCGCCCCATACGCTGAGGTTATTCACGTTGGAGATGCTGCCCTTGTCAGGGTTACTTCCGTCAGACTCATCTCCTTTCATGTCAATGAAATAAGGGTACAGGACATAGGTGTGGATTCCACCTTCGTGCAGCGTTCCATCAGGATCAGTGACCCCATGAGGATAAATACTCAGCATGTCGAAATCCTCATAGGGAGGCGTTCCAAGCCTTCGGAAAATGATAGCGGCATCCCAAGATTTCCAGCCAAAGATAACGTTTTCCCTTTCGTCTACGGTAAATTCTGACAGCAAGCTAGAAGCTTTAGAAGTTTCAGCATGGGACCAAAACTGCAAAGCATTGTTATCCAGGTCAAACCGGGTTGTTTCATTTTGCGAGATTAAAACACCGGCCCGCACCATATTGGCGCTGATGAGCCCGACGGTAATCAAGCTGGCATTCATTCCTTTTGCGGTAATCGCCGTTCCCCAATCCCAGTCACGTCCGTCTGAAGTGCGGCTGTCAGCAATCTGGAGGCCTTGGGTGCCGATAGAAATAGCGCCAAAAAGATCGCTGCTGGGATCCAAGTCCTCAAAGAGGATGGCCCGCACATCCTGTTTTTGGGCTACACTGTTTTGAAGCCGCAGCTGTGCGTATGCACTGTTGATAAAGCCCTGAATCTGTTCGGCAATCAAAGAACCATCTGGACGGATTGCGCCATCAATCCGATTGACACCTGATGACACATTGTTGAAATATTGGTAGGGTTCGTCACCGATCACAACCTTTGTTGTCCTCTGCCGCAGGCAATCGTAGGTGATTTCTCTGACTCTTGCATCGGTTACAATCCCCAGGCGGTAATACTCACAGTGGACAGTATCGCCTAAAGAAACAGTCTCTAGACCCTTATACTCCGCATAGTTGACCGTATTTTCAACAAGCACCATGTCCACACTGATGGTCACTTTGGGCTTGTCTGCCCCGGCTTCATACTCTGCCTGGCACTGCTCTTCCAGCGCGTCGTCCAGTTCCTCCTGGGTGTCGCAGATAATGATTCCGTTTTCCTCGTCGTCCTCGTTGGCGTCCTCTCGCATCTTCACATTGTCGAAGGTGATGGTGCGCGCCTTTATAACCGGATAGGTATTGATGAGAGGGGAATCTACATATCCGTTGTTTGTCATGGTATAGCCATTATAGGCCTTGGGATAAATGCGGGTAATAATATCGGAAGTATCAATAGTCTCTGATACTCCGTTTTTGGAGGCATTCTTCCCGTAGAGTACGGACACCCCATAATCTCCGCCCACTTGGTTATTGATGATGATCTGGTAGTTGTTGAAATAAATCTCTCCGCCCCACCGTTTGACAAAGCTGTTGTCATCATTGCCATTGATGGCCTCAATCAGGTTTTTAAATTGATAGTAGGCCGTCGCTATTTTGGTAATATTGGAGCTGCCGGTATATTTGCTGTTTGGCGCCGTCATGATGTCGAGGGCCTGCTGGCCCGTCTTATCCGTGGGCCTAACGTCCACCAAGAAACAGTCGTCCCTGGCGTCCATGAAGATAGGCTCCGCCGTGGCGGTCACCCCGGAATCATCCTTGTCCGTTTCCTTGACGCGGAAAAGCTGGTCTTCATTGAAGGACGGGGCTGAAATCACAGCGCCGCCCTCAATATATTTCCACCGCCCGTCTGCATCAATGGGATGGGTAAGCTCCAGCTCCCACGCACCGTTTAAAACAGCGTGGACATTGCACTGGGTAGCCATGAGGGTCATGTCCCCGTTTTTGGTATAATCCGTGTTGGAGGGGCTGTAAATCTGAATCATGCCTCATACCCCCAATTTGGGATGATTTGCAGCGTAAAGCCGCTGGTTATGCTGATCTCGCAATCCCCATGCGGGATCCATAAATCCTCATATCTTCCGGTGACGGAGGTATTCATCAGTGTGCCGTCTGCCCGGTAAGCGAGCATCTTGCCGCTGTCGATGGTCAGGTTTTGCCCGATATTGGCCGTCATGGTCTTTCCGTTGACTGTTAAGGTGCAAACACCCTCGCCGGTGATCTGATAGGTGGGTTTGCATAGATCATAGGCGTTATAATCGATGTTCGATCTCGGCTTTTTCCCCTCCCGCTCAAACTCATAGGGCGTGCAGGTGAACACGGCGGAGATTTTGGCGTAATGGTTGAGGATCCTTTCCAGGTCACCCAATTGGATGGACAGCACCTCATAATAGCAGTAGGGGGAATCACTGAGGATGAGTTCCCCCGTACCCGTCAGCCATCTCCTGAGGTTTCGGATCACCGCATTTACATCTTCAGCCAGGATGGTAAAGTTACAGGTAATGGTAATGTTGCTGGAGGATTCGTCGTCAGAAACCAGCTCTCCCTGCCTTCCTGGAATAGCGTAGGAGGTAAAGCTTTTCTTGGAGGATGTGACCGCCGGATAGTCATAGAGGATGACCCCCATATCTTTTCCTACCGTGTTGTTGTACTGAATATCGTAGCCGCGTCCGCACGGCTTTGTATTTTGTGTGCAGATCATGCAAAACCTCCTTGCGCCCTCAGTACCGCCCGCTGCTGGTTCCCGATCTTACGGATGGTGTAGTCAGAGACGGTTTCTTTCAGCGGCGTACCGTCTACCGTGGTGTTGTTGATAATCTGGATGGCCATACCATCGAATACAGCACTGACGTCGGCTTGATAGGATACCGTTCCTCCTGTGCCCGCTGCGACTCCTGCCGGACTCACCCGTTGGTTGATTGGCTGGACCATGTCGGACATTCTGCTGATGCCATTTGACAACGTCTCCCGCATCTTAGCGAAGGGAAACGCGTCTGCAAAACCTACCCCTATGCCCTGGGCCAAAGGAGCGCCTACTTCATCACGAGTAACTTTGGACGGAGAGTCAATATTCCCAGCGTTTTGTGCCTCGACCACCATCTGATTGACAAGCCCCCGGATGGTGCTCATCAAAAAGCCGCTGCGGCTGTTAAGCCCGCTGGCAATACCGTTAGCCATCTCCTGCCCTACGCCATACATATCATTAGCGGCCATTTTTCCCGCCTGCACCATATCGTGAAACTTAGACTTGGCGATGGTGTACGCTCCAGTAAGGCCGTCGCTGATAGTGCTTCGGAAATCGTTCATGCCGGGAATAATGGCGATAATCATGCTGTTGACCATATCCCGACAGTTTTGGGCGATGTTTCCGAAATCGGTCCCGGACTGGCTGGACATGCTGGAAGTAGCGGAGCCTACTTCTGTGTTGGCCGTCTGCGCCGCAGCACCCATACCGCCAAATTCCGTTTTGATATTGTCGGTGGATGTCCCAACGCGGTTTGCCATGTTTTCCGCAGAGCTGCCGACGCCATCAAAAGAAGTGTTCATCTCATCGGTTTTGCCCTTGGTGAACACAACCATTTCACCGGATTTACCCTGGATGGTCCTATAAGAGCCCGCCACGCGGTTTGCCATGTTTTCCGCAGAGCTGCCGACACCGTCAAAAGAAGTGTTCATCTCATCGGTTTTGCCCTTGGTGAACACAACCATTTCACCGGACTTGCCCTGGATGGTCCTATAAGAGCCCGCCACGCGGTTTGACATATTCTCTGCGGCGTCCCCTGTGCCGGTGTACGCCAAGGCGGCGCTGACAGAGACAGCCTCCACCGCCTCGTTGGCCTCGCTGGCCGAGGTTTTGATCTTCTCTCCCGATTCTTCCGCGGATGTGCCTGCATCGTCCATGGAGGTGGCAAGGTCGTTGACGGAATCTTTGCAGAATTGGATTTCTTCGTTGGCTTTAGCGATGGATTCCCTATACGTGTCTTCTGAGGCACCTAAAGTATTGTTTGTTTCCACAAGCTTATCACGGTCACGCTTGAGCTGCATGATATGATCCTCAGCCTTATAACCTTCGGCGGTGCTAATCGCATAGGCGTCCCCTAAAGCTAGTTCCGCATCGCGAATCTGGTCGTCCAATCGGTCAATTTCAGCTTGGTTTTTCTTGCGTTGCTCCAATACTCTATTGAGTTCCATCTCCGCCTTGGTGCGCTCTTTGATGGCGTCTTGGGTGAGGTCCATAAGGGCTTGGGTTTTCATCTGCTCCTCAAAGGCGTCGATGAGCTTGTATACCTCATCTTTGGTTAGAGAAATACTGTCAGATGCTTCATCATAGGACAGCTCCAAATCTGGCATCTTGCTGTTGAGGACTTCGATTTTGTCCAGCAATAACTGTTTTTCGTCCGCCGTTTTGTTGGACTTTTCCCCAAGCTCAAACACTTGATCCGCTAAATCCCGGAT
>NZ_CBDTOK010000029.1:0-24945 GCF_965361945.1 Zongyangia sp.
TCGGGAATTTGCAAGTTTAAAATATTCCCGCTCTCCCCGTCCAACCGCAGGGAAAACTGGAAGCTCTGCTGATTGGACACAATCTCAACAACATCCTTTTCCACCGAAATATCCACCCCGTTTTTCTCCGCGGCTGTAGTCAGTGCCTTTACCAATAACTTCACCACTGCTCCTCCCACTGCGGAATTAGGGTCGATATCCACATGAAAGCCTTTATAGCTGATCCCCAGCTTTTCGCCAGACAGATCGAACTGCATTCCCGCCAGATTCTCCGGGGCTGTAAAATCAACGGTACAGCCTCCGCCTTCTTTCTTGATCTGAGCTTCGGCTTCAATCCCCTTATACTTGATCTTGGCAGAGGAGGCAAAATCCGTCTGGAGCTTCTCGCTTATCTGGGCTTCGCTGAGTGTCGCCTCCCCACCTGTGGAGGCCTCCTTACAGCCGGCAAGTACCGACACGGATAAAAGAACAGCTAAGAGCAAAGAAATAACCCGTTTCATATTTCCTTCGTCTCCATTCCGCCGCCGGGGCGGCATGAAATTTGAAGAAAGCCCGCTTTCACCCTGCTCTATTTTATCCGCCGGGTTACCTCCCGTTTTCAGCAAAAATGTGGCACAGATCCGTCAGCATATCGGTGGGAAGCATTCCATATTCCGACAATCGTTTGGAACAACGGTCCGCCGCCGCGCCGTGAAGATACACTCCACAGGCCGCTGCAATGTCGGCAGGGAGTCCCTGGGCCACAAAAGAGGCAATCATCCCGGCCAGGATGTCCCCGCTTCCACCTTTAGAAAGTCCAGGGTTTCCATTGGTATTAATATAGACCTGACCTTCTGGGGAAAACACTAGGGTATTTGTCCCCTTGAGAACCAAGGTCACGTCGTATTCCTGGGCGAAATGCTTTCCAATGTTGTAGCGGTCAGCTACAATCTGCGACACAGTTTTTCCACATAGCCGGGACATCTCTCCCAGATGCGGAGTCAAGATCACAGGGGCTTTGGCTTTCTTTAACATATCTATGTCTTGTGCCAGGGCATTTATACCATCGGCATCCACTACAACGGGACAATCTGCCTTCTGGAGCACTTCCTGGACAATCTGGACGGTATCTTCATCCAGTCCCAGTCCGCAGCCTATCAGGCAGGCGTTACTTGTTTTCAGCTTTTCCAAAATCCCAGGCAGATTCTGGGCCGAGATCCGTCCACTGTCATTGGCATGCAGAGGCAGGAACAGGGATTCAGTGAGGCGCACCGACACCGGTACTGTCAGTTCCTCTACTGTTCCCAAAGTCACAAGCCCGGCGCCGCACCGCAGAGCGGCAGTAGTGGACATCAGGGCCGCGCCGCACATCCCCACACTGCCGCATAGGTTGAGGAGCCTGCCAAAGGTACCCTTATGGGAGTTGCGGGGCCGCTTCTTAATCTGAGAAAATGCAAAGCCGTTGGTCAGATGGGTATGGGAAAGGGGAACCTGCTGATGAACTCTGGGGTCAATTCCGATATCAGCTAACATGACACAGCCGCAGTTTTCCGCAGATTCTAAAAGAAGATGTGCGGGCTTATAGCAGTCAAAGGTAACGGTATAATTTGCCCGAACCGCATCAGCGGCCACTCGTCCGGTATTTGCCTCTACTCCGCTGGGGATATCCACTGCAAAGGTACAGGTATCGCTTTTGGCAATCAGTGCGGCGATTTCTTTCACCGTGTCGTCCAATTCCCCGTGAAAACCGGTACCATAGATGGCGTCCACCGTCACATCACAATGGGACATCCATCTGTATACTTCTTCCCGATCCTCCTCAAAAGAGACAATTTCCACACCAGCTTCTTTGGCCCGCTCATACATAGTTACAGCATCGGGGGTTACCGGCGGCTTGTGGACCATGACCAAAAGCACCTTGGCATCCCTTGCCAGGAGGTTTTTTCCCACAACATAACCGTCTCCGCCGTTGTTGCCGTGTCCGCAGAAGATAACACATCGAATCACGGACACCTCCATCTTCTCTTCAATGGCCTCCGTCACTCTATCTCCTGCGTTTTGCATAAGGGACAGATAGGTCTGTCCATATTGGAGAGATCCAGCTTCGATCTCCTTCATTTCTTTGGATGTTGCAATTGCCATGATGTATCCTCCTTCTTATTCGTGATCGCTCACCGCTGTCACAAAGCAGATGGCATACTCCTTGGTATGGCTGATGGAAACGGAAAAATTCATTCCCCGCTGTTCCGCCAGCTGTTTTGCTCTGCCGGTCAGATGAAGATAGGGCCGTCCGGCCCCATCCCGCAATGTCGCCACTTCGGTCAAGGAAAACCCCCGCACTCCGGTGCCCATGGCTTTGCCAAAGGCTTCCTTGGCGGCAAAATTAGCTGCTATGGTAGGCAGAGGATTCCCTTTGGATAGAAATAGGTTCCTTTCTTCCTCCGAAAACACCCGCTGCATAAAGTGGGGACGCTGGACGCAGCGTTTGAGCCTGTCAATCTCGATGAGATCCACTCCGGCATATACCATATCTGTTTCCCTCCCGGCATTTTCTTTGTCACATATTATAGCATAGTCTGTCCTTCTTTGCCCTCTTTTTCTTCTTTTCTTTTCGGCAAAGAAAAGCGGATTTTTTCCCGTAAACATGGGAAAAAGCTCTTGCAAAGGGATCATTTCTGTGCTAAGATAAAACACAAACGCAAAGACTGAGAGAGTAGCTTCCCATTGCCGGAGCAGAGAGGGCTGGTCATCGGCTGAAAACTGGTCCGCCGGGGTCAAGGGATGTGAAGTTCACTCACGAGCGGCGGCGCTGAAACGTTCGTAAGTAGGCGCCGACGGGTGATGCTCCCGTTACAGAGCGGCAGAGTGTTTGCTCTTGATGCAAAAATCCGGGTGGTACCGCGGAAACGCAATGTGCGCTTTCGTCCCTGTTGTCGATGGGGATGAAGGCTTTTTTTATTGCTTTTTACCGTGAGGAACCCGGGAAAATTTGGTGCAAACAATGAAAACTATAGATGAGGTGAACACAATGAAAGAAGCGTTAAACGCAATCCGGCAGCAGGCGGAGCAGCTGATCCACGCCGCGCAGGATATGAAGGAAGTTGACACCCTTCGCGTCAGGTTCCTGGGCAAAAAAGGAGAATTGACCGCCATCCTCAAACAGATGGGGAAGCTTTCTGCGGAGGAGCGTCCGGTCATCGGCCAGCTAGCCAACGAAATCCGCACTAATATTGAAAACGCTATTGCGGCCCGCAACGAAGAACTCAAGGCAGCTCAGCTGACCGCTCAGCTGGAGAGTGAAAGGCTGGATGTGACCATGCCTGGCAAACGGCATCCTCTGGGCAAAAAGCACCCCCTGACCCTGGTACTGGACGAAATCAAAGAGATATTCCTGGGTATGGGCTTCGACATCGCCCAGGGTCCGGAGGTAGAGCTCGACTACTATAACTTTGAAGCGCTCAACATTCCCAAAAACCATCCGGCTCGGGATACCCAAGACATATTTTATATTAATGACAACGTTCTTCTCCGCACCCAGACCTCACCGGTGCAGATCCGGGTCATGGAGAAACAAAGGCCTCCCATCCGGGTCATCGCTCCCGGCCGGGTCTATCGCTCCGATGCCGTGGATGCCACCCACTCCCCCCTCTTCCATCAGATTGAGGGCTTGGTTGTAGACAAAGGCGTTACCATGGCGGATCTCAAAGGCACCTTGGAGATTTTCGTCAAACGGCTTTATGGCGAGGATACGGTGGTTCGTTTCCGCCCCCATCACTTCCCCTTCACCGAGCCCAGCGCAGAACTGGACATCCAGTGCTTTGCCTGCCATGGCGAAGGTTGCCGGCTGTGCAAGGGCGAGGGATGGATCGAGCTTTTGGGCTGTGGCATGGTTCACCCCAAAGTTCTGGAAATTTGCAATGTGGATCCTGAGGAATACAGCGGCTTTGCTTTTGGCATGGGTCTGGAACGAATCGTCATGCGCCGCTTTGGTATCGACGACCTGCGCTTGTTCTTCGAAAACGACCTGCGCTTCCTTGACCAATTTTAATCCATCCATTTTGTAAATACTGGCTCCAAATTCATCCGCTGGAGCTTTTGACAGTAAATTGCCGCTTGCGGTAGCGGCGGAAATGGTTTTTCTATGAATTTATCCATGAGATGGTTATCCGACTTTGTCGATATTGACGCCAAACCCCATGATTTCTGCGAAGCTATTACCATGTCCGGTTCTAAGGTTGAGGGTTACACTGTAGAAGGCAGTGAGATCAGCAATGTGATCGTGGGAAAAATCCTCTCCATTGAAAAGCACCCTGATGCGGACAAGCTGGTCGTATGCCAGGTGGATGTAGGCTCTGGTGAGCCCATCCAGATTGTCACCGGCGCCACCAACCTAAAGGTAGGGGATGTGGTCCCCGTAGCCATGGACAACTCTACGCTGCCCGGCGGCAAAAAAATCCGCAAGGGAAAGCTGCGGGGCGTTGTCTCCAACGGCATGCTTTGCTCTCTGGGAGAATTGGGCCTTACCGTCCACGACTTTCCCAACGCCATCGAGGATGGCATTATGGTCATTGATGAAGATGTAAAGCTGGGGCAGGACATCCGAGAGGCTTTAGGCCTTAACGACACCTGTGTGGAGTTTGAAATCACCTCCAACCGCCCCGACTGTTTCTCTATCATCGGTTTGGCTCGGGAGGCTGCCGCCACCTATAACCTGCCGCTAAAACTCCACACCCCTGTGGTGAAGGGCACTGACGGGGATGTCAATGATCTGCTTCAGGTCGAGGTGAAAAATCCGGAACTCTGCATGCGTTATATTGCCCGGATGGTCAAAAATGTAAAAATTGAGCCCTCTCCCCGTTGGATGCGGGAGCGTCTGCGGGCTTGCGGCGTTCGGCCCATCAACAATATTGTTGATATTACCAACTATGTCATGCTGGAATACGGCCAGCCCATGCATGCCTTTGACTACAAGTATGTAAACGGTCACAAGATCACCGTCCGCACCGCTAAAAATGGGGAAAAAATTACCACCTTGGACGATGTGGAACGCAACCTTGACGAAAGCATGCTGGTCATCGCCGATGAGAAAGGCCCTGTGGCCGTTGCAGGCGTCATGGGCGGTGAATTTTCCAGTATCATGGATGACACCGACACCATTGTTTTTGAATCCGCCTGTTTTAACGGTCCCAGTGTCCGGCTGACCTCCAAAAAGCTGGGACTGCGCACCGAAAGCTCTGGCCGCTACGAAAAGGGGCTGGATCCCAACAACACCAAACCCGCAGTAGACCGTGCCTGCGAGCTCATCGAAATGCTGGGAGTGGGCGAGGTCATCGGCGGCTATGTGGATGTGGACAACTCGGATAAGGCCCAGCGCCGTATCAAACTGGATGTGGACTGGACCAACCGCTTCCTCGGCATTGACATCCCAAGGGAGCAGATGGTGGACTATCTGGAACGGGTCGGCTGCGTTATGGATGGAGACGATATCATTGTCCCCTCCTTCCGCCCGGATCTGGAGCATAAAGCTGACATTTCAGAGGAAATCGCCCGGTTCTACGGCTATGATAAAATCCCTGTCACCGCCATCCGGGGTACAGCCCAAGGCCATCTGACCGAACAGCAGAAATTTGAGCGGACCGTCAGCAATACCCTGCTCAGCCAGGGGCTCTATGAGATTATGACCTATTCCTTCATCAGCCCCAAATACTATGATAAAATCCGGCTGCCTGAGGATAGCCCCCTGCGCAAATGCGTCACCATCCAAAACCCCTTGGGCGAGGATACCAGCGTTATGCGCACCACCACCCTCCCCTCTATGCTGGAGATTCTGGCCAAAAACTATAATAACCGCAACGAAAGCGCAGCTCTTTTTGAGCTTTCTCCCGAATATATCCCCACAGAAAATCCCCTGCCTGACGAAAACGTTCAGGTAACCCTGGGCATGTATGGGGAACAGTATGATTTCTACTCCCTCAAAGGCGTAGTAGAAGCCCTGTTAGATGTGCTGGGAATTGCCGATTATGATGTATCCGCTGTCAGCGATAACCCCACCTTCCATCCTGGCCGGTGTGCCTGCATCAGCAAAGATGGACGGGACATCGGCACGATTGGTGAAATTCATCCCCTTGTGCTGCAAAACTATGGCATTAATACCAAGGTCTACGCCGCCAAATTGGACGCCTCCGCCCTCTTTGATCTGCGCTGCGTATCCAAGGAATATAAGCCTCTGCCCAAATATCCGGCGACTGCCCGGGATATTGCGGTGCTCTGTGATGATGCTTTGCCGGTCCTGGATATGAAGAAAGCTATCCAGAAGGCTGCTGGTCCTATTCTGGAGAGGGTTTCCCTCTTTGACGTTTATAAGGGTCAACAGGTTCCTGACGGCAAAAAGAGCGTAGCATGGAGTTTGTCCTTCCGCGCTCCCGACCGTACCCTCACCGATGAGGAGACCGATGGAGCCATGAAGAAGGTCCTCAAGGCTTTAGATGAGATGGGCGCTGTTCTCCGTTCTTAAGACAAAGTTTTTTATGAAGGCAGCCTTTGATGAAGGCTGCCTTTGTTTTTATTCCCGGTTTTCTCTTTGGTCTTCTTTGATTTTTCATAAAAATCTCATAAGAGATTTGCAACTTCGACTTGATAATTCTCCTGTTTTAGTGTATGCTAGTGTACAAAGAGGTGGTATCATGCACGAACCGACAATATCGTTTTCAATTCATGAAGATAAGGAAAAAGAGATCAAGCAGATACTGACGTCTGTGTACGATGCTTTGCGCCAAAAAGGGTATAATCCCATTAACCAGATTGTGGGGTATATTCTCTCTGAGGATCCCACATATATTACAACTCACAACAATGCGCGGAGCCTCATCCGCCGGGTGGACCGGGATGAGCTACTTCAGCTGCTTGTCAAGTCCTATCTGAATGACTAAATCATAAACGATAGCAAAGCCGCGGCCAAATCGATAAAGGCCGCGGTTTCTTTCATGGCACTTTCTTTACTTGCTGGCAAAATTATGGTAAAATATAGATCTACATTCATTTTGTTTTTGATACCACTGTGTAAAACAAGGTTGCATGATATAGAATCATAAGGAGGTATGTTTCATGGCAGAGAACAAGGACCAGGAGTTTTTGACATACAAAGGGCGTCCGCTGGTTCGCAGCGGAAAAACCCTATATTACGGCAGCATGTCAGACGAAAGTGTGGTCATGCTCCAGATTCTCTCCACCAAAAAGGAAGAAGGTATGGAGATGGCCAGCCGCGTGTCTGTGCAGATGATCAGCACCGATACCACCAAGAATCCGGCAGAGCGGATTCTCAAAAAGAGCGAGCAGGACGGGTTGTATAACGCCCTGGATATTGCCAGCATCTGGCTGGACCGGTTGGACAAACAAAACGGAACCAAAGCAGAATAAGAGGTGGATACCATGAATACGATTTATGAACGCTTAATGGAACATATGCAGGATCATCCCATTATCAACACCCATTCCCACAGCTTACCTACCGTAGATGGCAGTGACATGACATTGGATACCATGCTCCACTCCACCTATATGGGTTGGAAGGCCATCAATGCCGAAGGCTACGGGGATGACAAGGACGCTTTTGTAAAGGACATGCGTTTTAATTCCTACTTCACCTATTTTCAAAAGTCCTTGCAGGAGCTCTACGGCTTAAATGAGCCTATTTCTAAAAAGACATGGCAGCTTTACAGCGATAAAATTCATGAGGCCTATCAGGATAAGCTCCACCGCACCAACATTCTCCGGGAAAAATGCCGATATGAAAAGGTCATTGTGGACTCCTATTGGAATCCCGGTGAGATTCAGGGCTTTGGCGGTATGATGACTGCGGCCTACCGGATCAATATGTATTTGTTTGGATACTCCAAAACGGCGGTGGATCACAAAGGCAAAAACCCCTTCCAGGTCTATGGCTGGCCGGATGCGCCTACCATCGACGATTATGTGGCGCTCATGCGCCGTCAGATCGGTCTCAAGCTGGATGAGGACTGTGTAGCAATCAAAGCGGGCTGCGCTTATGACCGCGGACTGGACTTTATGCCCACCACCAAGTATGAAGCAGCCAAAGCATACATGAATCCCGACGCTACCCCAGAGGAGATCAAGGCATTTCAGGATTACATCTTTGATCAAATCTGCAAATATGCCGCCGAGCGGGATGTCCCTGTTCAGTGCCATACGGGACTTGCCCGTCTCAACAAATCCAACGCCATGTGGCTCAAACCCATCATTGACCAGAACCCTGACACCCGCTTTGTCATCTTCCACGGCAGCTATCCCTGGATGGATGATGTGCTGGCGCTGGTTCACAACTACCCCAATGTCTATCCCGACCTCTGCTGGATGCCTATCCTCTCCCCCAGCGCCACGGAACGGTTCCTGGAAGAGCTGTTGGAATTGGGGAATGCGTCAAAGATCTGTTGGGGATGCGACACCTGGATGGCGGAGGATAGCTTTGGCGCCCTCTTAGCCGCCCGTCATGTTTTTGCAAAGCTCCTTTCCCGCAAGGTAGAGGAAGGATTTATGAACGAAGAAGAAGCCAAAGCACTGATTAGCGATATCCTTTATAACAACGCCAAAAAAATCTATAAATTTTAAAAGAAGGCAGCCTTATGGCTGCCTTCTTTTATTCTTTTGAACCAGCCGGCCAGATTTTCGGATTCATGGTACCGTTACTATATTTTTTAAAAAATCCTGAAAATTCTTCCGGATCGAATTCTCCATTTTTGATGATAACTTCCTGCTTCACATGGGAAAGCTCTATATAATACCCCGTTTCCACATACCCATTTTTCAGATAAAACTTTTTGCGCTGCAATCTTTGCTCTCTATTCTCTGCCGCTTCGTCGCAGCGCTCTATGGAGACGATGATCTTATGGCGAGGATAACGTTTTTGAATCTCACCTAATATTCTGCCGCCATAACCCTGAGAGCGCAGAGGGGGATCCACTGCCAAAAACATTATGAACACTATATGATCTACCATGGCCAGGTATGCAAAGGCGCATACTTGGCCGTTCTCATGAAAAGACAAAAACTCTGTGGTTGGCATTTTGGACAAGACCAGCATCAATAAATAGGGCATTCTCTCCTCTTTTGGAAAAGACGCAAGATAAATTTCTTTTACTTTTTTACTCTTTCTTGTCACATTTTCAGTCGATAAAGCCATGCAAATTCCGCCTTTCCAGTGCAGTTCTCATTACTCTAGTTATCTTTATTTTATAGATGTTTTAAGTTTATCATATTCTCAAAAATACTTCTATCACTGCCATGATGAATTTATCTTTTCGGGTTACAATAATAGATGTCATTTTCTTCGAAATGAGGGTGTAGATTGCTAACCATTGTTGTTGTCGGAAAAAAATCCGATAAAAAAACGGTCAAATTCATCGCTAGAGCTCTTTCTCCCCAGTTTTCTATTCTCTATATCGGCAACGATAAAATCCAGGGACATCCCAGCGGGCATTATGACTTTCTCATCTACGAAACTGAAAAGCTTGTTCCCATAACGAGTGAAAATGCTGTCATTATTTTTAAAAGCCACAGCATTCCCCAAACTTGTCAGCCCTCCCTAGACGGATGCTACGCGGTGGTAGATTCCGACGACGAAGACGCCACGGAACTTTCGCGGCAGATGGGGCTGCGTGTCATCACCTGTGGGCTCTCCTCTAAGGATACCTTTACCTACTCCAGCTTTACTTCTGACAGCTCCGTTGTCTGTTTGCAGCGTTCTATTCCCTTTTGCGGACGGCAGATTGAACCCTTTGAGCTTCCGACTGACAACAGCAATCCCTTTGACCGATACCTAACCCTGGTGGTTTCCTGTATTCTCGCTCTATCCGGCCATACACAGTTTATTGAAACGCTGACATAAATACTTTTTATTCTTCATTCTCTTCCGTCACAGTCAAAAAACTACAAAAACCAAGGCGGAAATTACCACTCATATTCGTTCCTCGAAAGATTACAATAATACTGCAAACGCAATCAAGAAATTCATTTCCCAAAACATTGAAGGAGTGTAAATTTACTATGGCTAGTAACAAAATTGTTGTTCCCCAGGCAAGAGAAGCTCTTGACCGTTTTAAAATGGAAGCTGCCAACGAGGTTGGCGTTAACCTGAAGCAGGGCTATAACGGTGACCTGACCTCTAAGCAGGCTGGTAGCGTTGGCGGCCAGATGGTAAAAAAGATGATCGAAGCATATGAGAATTCTGTAAAATAACTTACCCCTCAACCAAAAGCAGGACGCCAATCGGCGTCCTGCTTTATTTTATGACCGATCAAGAAGCTTCCACAACTTTTCCAGCAGCCCATGTATTCTTGACTGGTGATTCTTCTGCTGTGATCTTCCATGCAAACCCATCTCCTGGTGGATCGGCTCTACCGGTTTTTGTCCCGACTGCAAGGGTTGTCGTCTTTCCCCAACGCCGCCAATGGCAGGATCTCTCTCAGTGACCTGCGGCGGCTTCTCGAAAAAACGAATCCTTTTCCTCAGGCTGGGCAGTTTCCTCCTTAGAATCTAGAGCCTCTGGCTCCACATTGGCCGTGGTCAAGGTCAATCGGGCAGAAGCCTTATCAATCATTCCGTCCAGCACATTCAGTTTTTCCTCCATCTGGGCCACTGCCTGGGATAGATGCTCCCGGACTCGAGCTACGTCCTCCTTTAGGTATGCCATTTGACCGGAGAAGCTCTCCATCTCCGAGGTAGCATTCCGGACAATCCCCTTGGCTCTCACATTGGCCTGAAAAATGATCTGCTCCGCTTTTTCCTTCGCGTCGATGAGCGCATCCCCAATCTGCTGGGACATATCATCGTATTTTTTGCTCTTGTATTCAAAGCTTTCCGCTTTAAACTGGAGCTGACGATTCTGCTCTTTTAGGATCTTCAGCTCCCGATCCTTATCCTCGCTGAGCTGTTTATACTTTGCCATATCCAGGCTTATATCACTTAACTGCGCCGTCAGTTCCCGAATCTTGTTTTGTTCAGATTCCAGCTTCTCCTGGGCAGTCTCCAATTTGAGGTTCACCGAAGCAATATCTTCCCCTAGCTTTTGGTTCGCTGCTTCCAGCTCCGTAATCTTTTCGCCCAACTGTTTTTCCATTTCTTTGGATGAACTGCTCAGTTCATCAATATAGGTAAGCACTTCGCTTTTATTAAATCCACCTACAACGCTGGTTTTAAAAAGTGCCTGTTTCTCCATTGCACGCACACCCTTCCGGCTAAACCTTCCTCCAAAAATCGCCCATTCCTAGTTATCATTATTATAACATTTTTTATATAAAACACAATATTTTTATTCTTTGTGTAAATGTCAAAAATCCCCGATAAAGAAGCTTACCAACAAAGGTACGCCTCTCTATCGGGGATAAAAGTCTGCATCAAAGGCCGACAGGAGCCAATATGGTCTGCGTCTCATCCAACTCGATGCGGATATTTTCGAAATTCCCGGTCATTTCAATGGTTCCAATATCTTCTCCCTCAGGGGATTGCATCTTCCCTTTTTCCTGCTCGCCCTGCCTGTCAAAGACAATATTCTGGACAGGGGCAATCTGATCTTCCATCCCCTGAATTTTTACACTTCCCCTAAAAAACGCCGCGTGAAACAGAGGTCGGTAGATTTTTCCCTCCACAGTAATTCCAGTCTCGCTGAGATTTTCTGTGCCTTTGTTTTCATAAGCAATGGCATTCATCTGGGTGTCAATCTCCATTGGGAGCCAAGAACAACCGTAAATCAGCACAAGAGCCACAATTGCAGCAAAAACCACCCAAAACATCGGATTCTTTTTCATGGGTTACAACCTCCCCCATATCAAAACAGGACGCCTTCGCGTCCTGTGAGTTTCCAGCACATTTTCCTCAATGGAACATGTCCTTTTTGATAAAAATTATGGCCACAATTGCCATCAGTATGATGGTGATGCCAATGGGAAACCAGAAGTTAGGAATGGGAATATTGGGCACATTCATTCCATAAAAGCTGGAGACAATGGTCGGCACTGCCATCACAATGGTGATACAGGAGAGCACCTTCATCACAATATTCAGGTTGTTTGAAATAATGGAGGCAAAAGCATCCATGGTACCCGACAGGATGTTGGAATAAATATTACACATTTCAATGGCCTGCCGCACCTCAATGAGGACATCTTCCAGAATATCCTCATCCTCATCGTATAATTTGATAATGCGGCCCCTCATTACCTTTTCCAAGGTCATCTCATTGGCCTTAAGGGATGTGGAGAAAAATACCAAAGATTTTTCAAGGCCCAACAGCTGAATCAGTTCCTTATTTCTCATAGACTTATGCAGCTGCTGCTCCACATAATGGGAAATTTTATCAATCTGTTTTAAGTATTGCAGATACCGCACCGCGATCCGAAGCAGACAGGTAAAAAGAAAACGGGTCTTTAAATGGGGCTGTACATTTTTCACCATTCCATTGGCCATTTCGCTGATCACAGGGTTCTCCTTCAAGCAAACGGTAATGACCATTTTCTCCATGATAATGATCCCCATAGGCATGGTCGAATATAGAATGGTATTATTGTCTGTTTCTTTTTGTTGGGTGGGGTAGTCCACGATCACCAAGGTTTGGTCCTCTTCTTTTTCAATACGGGAGGTTTCCTCCTCATCCAGTGCGGCCCGGACAAATTCCTGATCCGCGCCTAGATCTTTCACCAGATAGGATACCTCTTCTTCCGTAGGGCTAATTGCGCTGATCCAGCAGCCCTCTTCCGCTTGGGAGATCTGCTGGATGCGGTTATCCACTGTCTTGTAAAAGCTGAGCATCTTGCTTCCTCCTTTACGGCAGAAGCAATCTACGGCACCGCTCCTGCCCATATTTGATTGTACTTCGATATGTTCCACTAGGGTCAGGGCTCAATGCCGTCACCTCCTATTTACAATATATCCGCCATGGCATTGTTCTTTCATAATAACTTATCTCAAGCCATAAACCTTATTCATTATATCACAAAAACCATCGATTGCAAGCGAAACAAAAAGATTCAGCGAACTATTGGGTTCTTACGGGGTATAATTACCCTTTTTCAGACAATTTGGACGAATTCTCATATAAATGGATAAAAATAAAGGATGGCAAACGCCATCCTTTATCTGTAACTATCTTAGTCCAATTTCTCTCCGCAGTAAGGACAAAACTGGATTTTTGGCTCGCGAATCGGCAATACTTCATTGCAGTGGGGACAGCGCCAATACTGAAACAAAAGCAAGGCACCTACGACCATGATGACAACACCGACTATCATACCGGCAAACTTAGCCCCTTCACCAGGAATCAGCAGGGCAGATAAAATAAGAGCCACGCAGCCAATCGCCCATACTGCCCATGCAATGTTCCTACCCTTTCTAAAGTTCACAGGATTCCCTCCCCACCTTTTTAGCAGAAAAACAATGGGGCAGAGTAAATTTCTCTGCCCCTTGCAATCTTATTTCTGATTAAAAATTTTCATAATGTCAAAGTAATCGTCATCGTCTCCAACGCCCTTGTCACCGCTATCCGCAGCAGGAGTCACGCCGCTTTTAAAGTTATAATTGACAGCCGCATCCAAACGGTCGGCGTCAAAGCCGGTGGCAATGACAGTAACCTGCATCTCATCATTGAGATTTTCATCAAAGGTAACACCCCAGATGATATTGGCATCAGGATGGGAGGCCTGGGTAATCATCGAAGAAGCGGTATCCACTTCGTCCATGCCGATATCGGAAGAGGAAGTGATGTTGACAAGAACTCCCTTGGCTCCATCGATGGAAGTCTCCAGCAACGGGCTGGAAATAGCCATCGCCGCTGCTTGTTCTGCCTTGTCCTTGCCCTGGGCATGTCCCACGCCCATGTGAGCATAACCTGCATCCTTCATAATAGAGGTTACATCCGCAAAGTCCAGGTTTACTAAACCGTTGGTATGTACCAAATCGGAAATACTCTGTACGCCCTGACGCAACACATCATCCGCCGCCTCAAAGGCATTGGCCAAGGTGATTCTCTGTTCGGAAATCAGCTTCAACCGTTCATTGGGGATGACCAGAAGGGAATCCACATGCTCCCGTAAAGCCACGATACCGGCTTCCGCCTGCTCCATTCTTTTTTTGCCTTCAAAAGCAAAGGGTTTTGTCACAATACCTACTGTGAGGATTCCTAAATCCCGAGCGACTTCCGCCACAATCGGTGCCGCGCCGGTGCCGGTACCACCACCCATACCAGCGGTAATAAATATCATATCTGTTCCCTTCAGAACAGCCGCAATTTCTTCCCGGCTTTCTTCCGCCGCCTTCTGTCCGATCTCCGGCTTGCCGCCGGCTCCTTTGCGCTTGGTCAACTTTTCACCAATGAGGATCTTGTTGGGAGAGAGAGAAGCATCCAAAGCCTGCTGGTCTGTATTCACCGCTAAGAAGTCAACATGCTGTACGCCTGCGCTGATCATCCTGTTGACAGCATTACCACCGCCGCCGCCAATGCCGGCGACCTGTATCTTTACCACCTTGTCAAAGTCATTCGCCAAATCAAAATTCATAGGCATGTGATGCTTTCCTCCTAAAAACCAAATACTATATCATTATGTCACAATCAGTATCAGTCAAAAAAATACAAGATATAGAACATCTTCATTTACATTATAATTTAACAGATTCTACGCATAATTTCAAGAACCCCTGGGGAAAAACTGTATTTTTTTCATAAATAATTAAGTCAAACAATATCTACTTAGGTTGATGCCGCGCTCTGGGATGTATTATCCGTATCTGAAGTCGTGGACGAAGCCTGTGAGGAAGCATCCTGGGAATCATCTGGTTCCGAGGAATCCGGTTCCGACGTATCCGTGCTCTCTTCCGGTGATGCAGTTACCGGTGGAGTAGTTACCGTCCCCATGATCTCATCAAAATCCCCGGCTCGGAAGCGGACATTGGGCTGATCCTGATCTACTGCCCCGCTAGCGTCGATGATACCTTCCTGGTTTTCAATATTTTCCTGTTTAAGCACCTGGCTGACAAAATTAATTTTGTATTCCAATTCTGCCTGAGACCCTAGTTCTATCTTAATGGCGTTTCTGTAGACCAGATAAAGATTCAGTGTATCTGTGACATCGATGACATTGATATTTTCCACCATCCCGTATTGGGTCAGCGCCGCGATCAATTGATTGAGAATCTGGATTCGCGTAGGGTCGTCCCCTTCTGTCAGATACTGTCCTACCTGAGGTGTCGCCATATCCAAACCGCTGACGACTGCTACATTTGACGGCGGAGAAGTTACCCCTATTTCCAAAATCTTGCCGCCCTGACTAATTAAGCAGTAAGTCTCCCCAGTCTTTACTGCGCCGATAACCTCTGCTTCTGTCAGTTCAACAGAGAGCACCGAAGGCAGCTTTCGGGTAACCTTGGCGGACTCTATATAAGGCAATGCTTCAGAAATCCGCTTTGCCACCTCATTGGTATCAATTTTAAACAGGTTGTCCCCAGTCTGAATCTGGGTCGCCTGTATCACCTGGTTGGTCGAATACTTATCCGACCCGGACACCGCAAAGCTCTCGACCTTAAAAAATACATTAAAGGTCAGATAAATCCCTGCACCAAGGACGAAGATCATCAGCAGCACATAGAGAATGGTGTTATTCTTCTTGTGCTTTTTCCGATGTCTGCGTCCATTGGATGCCCTTGCTTGATCCTGCATATTTTGCAGCCTGTTGGCCTTTTTCTTTACACTTCCCACTTTTGACCTCCGCTCGAGCTCTACTCTCTTTTTACCCTTGCTCCTACTGATGTCAAAACTTTTTCTATTGTCTCATAGCCTCTGTCAATGTGATGGATTCCGGTAATGACTGTTTCTCCCTGGGCCGCCAGCGCCGCTGTCATCAGCGCCGCTCCGCCCCGCAGATCTGTTGCGCATACCTGTGCACCATGAAGGGATGAGACACCCTCCACCACTGCCACACGGCCTTCTATTTTAATATCAGCGCCCATTCGCATTAGTTCATAGGCGTGCTTATATCGGTTTTCAAAGATATTTTCTACAAAAATAGTCGTTCCCCCTGCCAAGGTGGAAAGGGCCATCACAGGCGCCTGCGCGTCAGTGGGAAAGCCTGGATACGGCATGGTTCTCACCAGGCGCAGCGGGTTGAGTGAAGCGGATCTTTCGATAGAAATATAATCCTCGCCATATTCCAGCTGACATCCGGATTCCTCAAAGAGGGGGAGCACTGCTTTCAGATGATCGGGACAGCATTCCATGAGGGACAGGCAGCCTCCCGTAATCGCCGCACAACTTAGATAGGTGGCTGCGACAATCCGGTCGGGAATTACGTTATGTTCTGAGCCTTTCAAGGTTTCCACACCGGTGATTTCAATGGTGCCTTCTCCTGCCCCTTTGATTTTTGCCCCGCATTTGCTCAGGAAAGCTGCCAGATCCACAATTTCGGGTTCTCTGGCCGCATTAATAATTTCTGTGGTCCCCTTAGCAGTCACCGCCGCCAGCATAATATTTTCGGTAGCGCCAACGCTGGGAAAGGACAGTACGATCTTGGCGCCTTTCAGCCTGCCGTGGCTGACACAGTCAAGAAATCCCTGTTCCTCTACGATATCTGTGCCTAACTTCCGCAAAGCCTGTAGATGCAGATCAATAGGTCTTGGCCCCAATTCACAGCCTCCTGGATAGGAAATGGCCGCCTTTTGACAACGGGCGATAATCGCCCCCAAAAACACGATGGAAGATCGCATCTCCCTCATTAGGTCATCTGGGATATCGCTGCGGCAGACCGTATCCGGAAGCACAGTCAAAGTATCTCCTGCCCTTTTGACCTGGCATCCCAAGTATTCCAAAATTTGTACGGCAGCATCCACATCGGATAGGCGGGGGCAGTTATGTAGGATGCTTCGGCCCTCACATAAAAGGGTAGCGGCCAAAATCGGCAGGACGCTGTTTTTGGCCCCCTGCATTCTGATTTCTCCCTCGATTTTGCGGCCGCCCTCAACAATTAATCTCGACATTTTCACGCACCCTTTCGCCCAAATACAAAGGCAGGGTGGATCCGTCCTGTTCTCAGGGAGAGCGGTAATTCTATGGTGCATCGGACGATCACCCTTGCACAGTTATCCTATGCAGGGGTGCAAAGCTTTGTGCATAGCGATTTCCAGGCTTTCGAAGGGATTTCCCAGTGAATGATCAATTACTTTTCCAATTTTAAATGGTTTATACTCTATTTTCAAAAACTGTTATCTGTCTTTCAATAGCTTTAATATTTCCCGATAGATTCTCTCATTGGAATCAATAATAGCCATAGAGCGCGCATTATTTCCCAAATGGCGCAAGGTAAAGGGATCGGAGATCAGTTCCTCTACCTGTTTGCAGAGCATCTCTCCTGTCAAATCCTTTTCCTCAATGACCACAGCGGCGTTACGGTTATAAAGGGCCATGGCGTTATGATACTGATGATTTTCCGCCACATTGGGAGAAGGGATGAGAATCGAAGCCCGGCCCGCCGCTTCGATTTCTGATAGGGTAATAGCGCCGGCTCTGGAAATGACCAGGTCCGCTGCGGCAAGACATCGCGGCATGTCGTCGATATACTCTCGAATAGAGATGTTTCTGCAGCCGCTTACATCCACCCCTTTTTCCTTGAGCAAAGCTGGGAATAGCTCTACCCCATAAGATCCGGTTGCGTGAATGTGCCAAATCTTTCCTCTTTTGTAGTGCCATGCCATCAGATCAGCAATCGCTTCGTTGATCCGCCGGGCCCCGAGGCTTCCTCCAAAGGATAGGATACACACCTTATCGTCTGGAATTCCCAACTCAATGCGGGAAATATCCCGGTCCGCCTTGAGCACGCTGCCGCGGATAGGGTTGCCTGTAACAACACAGCGGTCATCACAATTTCCCAAGTATTTCTTTGCCTCCGGCACCGCCAGTAGGATCTTATCCACATGTTTCGACAATAGCTTGGTGGTGACACCCGGAAAGGCGTTTTGTTCATGGGTCACTGTTTTTATCCCCATCTGGGCAGCTTTGCGCACCACCGGACCGCTGACATAACCGCCGGTTCCCATGACAATGTCGGGGGAAAAATCTTTGATAATCTGTCGAGCCCGGGCGCCGGAAGTAGCAAGATAAGCCACCGCCATGGCGTTATTCTTGATATTGCGCAGGTTAATCTGCCGTTGAAAACCCTTAACCTTGATGGGGGTAAAGTCAAATCCCGCCTTGGGAACCAGGGAAGCTTCCATTCCATGAGGGTTACCACAAAAAAGGATTTGGCTATCCGGCTGCTTCTGTTTGATATAGGATGCCACGGCAATGGCGGGGTTGATGTGGCCTGCAGTTCCTCCGCCAGCAAATAAAATTTTCATTTTCACGCACCCTTTACTTGATGTAATCCCGGCTAAGGACCGGTGGTTTTCTCACTTATGTCTTTTCCAATGCACTGTAGCGGCTCACCGACAACACAATTCCCATCTCTGCCAGCAGCATACAAAGAGCGGTACCTCCATAGCTGAAAAATGGCAGGCTAATACCTGTATTTGGAATAGTATTGGTGACAACCGCAATATTCAAGATAGCCTGGATTCCTACCTGTGTAGTACATCCCAGTGCCAGCATAGAGCCGAATTTGTCCGGTGCCCGCATGGCAATGACATAGCCACGCCACACAAGCAGCGCGAACAGAATCACAACAATGGCCGCTCCAATAAAGCCCAACTCCTCGCAAACGATGGAAAAAACAAAATCATTTTGCGGCTCTGGAATATAAAGATATTTTTGCCTGGAATTGCCTAAGCCCAACCCCATCAACCCACCAGATCCTATAGCTAAGAGGGACTGAATGGTCTGAAATCCCTTACCCTGCGGATCAGAAAATGGGTCGATCCAGTATTCAACACGGCTCATGGCGTAGTCTACCACACCCGGGACAAAAAGCGCTACCAAAACAGTAACCGCAACCAAGCCACCGGCGAGGGCAAACCATTTCAGATTGGTCCCACCCGCAATCATCATAATACAGCCGATGGAAAGAATCAGAATGCTTCCGGAAAGGTGGGGTTCCAAAAGCATTAACCCTACAATAACCGCGAGAAGTATAACAAAGGGAAGTGTACCATATTTGAAGGTACTCATCTTATTCCCATTAATGGCAATGAGCTGGGCAAAGGTGACTATGACAGCGAATTTTGCAATTTCGGAGGGCTGAAAGGTTCCAAATCCTAGATTGATCCATCGCCTGGCCCCGTTGAATTCCGGCATGAACAATACAACAACCAATAGCAAGATAGCCACTGCATAAATTGGGAAAGCCAAACGATGGAAAAAATGATAGTCAAAGTTACAGAAGAAAATCATGGCAATAATGCCAAGGGTAGCCCATAACAGCTGCCGTTTGATATAGAAAAAGCTATCGCCTTCATGATAGTAGGCGTAGGCGTAACTAGCGGAAAAAAGCATGATGAGGCCAAAGATAACGAGAACCAGTACCAAAATCAGGAAGGTCAAATCGATGGGGCCTTTTTTTAGTTTTTTAAGTTTTTTTTCTTTCAAAGCCTCGTGACCTCCCAGTTTTCTTAATTTGTGTAATTCAAAAATTTACATGGCCCATACCGCGAGTACGGCAAGGGCGCATCCGATCAGGGTAATCAAGGAAAATAGGGCAACGATTTTGACCTCGCTGTATCCCGACATCTCAAAGTGGTGGTGGATGGGGCTCATTTTAAAGACACGTTTTCCGGTGAGCTTAAAGCTGGTAACCTGAATGACCACCGAGAGCGCTTCAATAATATACAGAATCCCCACCAAAACCAGAATCACTGGCAGGCCTACGCCAAAAGCTAATGCCACCACCATGCCTCCAAGAAACATGGAGCCGGTATCTCCCATAAAGACCTTGGCAGGATGAAAATTCCATACAAGGAAACCAATGCAGGCACCAGCCAGAGCCGTGGCCATAATCCCCATGCCGGCAAATCCCATGATCATGGTAATCAGCATAAAACCAATGGCCGCCACGAAAGTCACAGAGGCAGCCAGCCCGTCGATGCCATCGGTCAGATTCACCGCATTGACGATAAATACGATGAACAGCACCATCAGCGGGTAATAAAACACGCCAAAATTCAGATAGCCGATGATCGGGAACCAGAGCATTGTGCTTCTGTCTCCAGCCAAATAGAGGGTCAGCAGGTAGAGAATGGCAATGAGAAACTGCATCACCAGTTTTTGCTTGGCCGTCAGACCCAGGTTGCGCTTTTTCACCACCTTGATGTAGTCGTCGATAAAGCCCATAAAGCCAAAACACAACGCCATAACAAGGCCCGCAATTAGCCGGGTATTCTGCACGGTATAGCTAGGATTTGAGAGGACACCGGTCTGTGCATTTAAGATACCAACTCCTGCTGCCACAGCAATGACAACCCCGATGATAAACATAATTCCCCCCATGGTAGGGGTTCCCTGTTTGTTTTTGTGCCAGGTGGGGCCGATATCATTGATGGTCTGGCCATAATGCACCTTTCTGAGAAAGGGTATAAACCATATGCCGATCAGCGCCGTCAGACCAAAGCCGACGACCGCAGAGACTAGCGTTGACAGAGAGCTCATCATTGCCTTAACACTCCTCGCAGAACCTTGAAATTACGTCTTCTAGCTTCATCCCCCGGCTTCCTTTAATCCAGAGGATATCCCCCTCCTTGGTCTCGCTTCTGAGAAGCTCTGCCAAGGATGCTTTATCTTGAAAATGAATACACCGGGCGATACCGGCCTTCTTCGCTTCATCCGCTAAGTACTTCGCTTCATTGCCGTAGCAGTAAAGGGCATCAATATTATTTTCCGCGGCAAAGGCTCCAATCTGGCGGTGAGCCTCTTCGGAAATATCTCCCAGCTCCAGCATATCCGCCAGGACCATCCTTTTCTTTCCCCTGCACTCCATTCCCCGCAGGGTAGTAATGGCCGCCCGCATGGAGTCAGGGCTGGCGTTGTAGCAATCTTCCACCAAAGTGACGCCACGGCATTGCCGCATCCTCTGCCGCATCCCTGAAGGCTCATAGGCCGACAGAGCATCCGCACAAACCTGCGGAGGAATCTGGCAGTATACACCTACCCCAAAAGCCGCCAGGGCGTTGAGAACATTGTGCCGACCAATACAAGGCAGGGTACATGGGTAACTGTTCCCCTCAAACTGGATAGAAAAATGGATATTCTCCCCTGCTTCGTGAATATCGATTGCCCGGATAGCACAGTCAGGCGAGTCAATTCCATATTTTACCACATTACAATGTCGATTCCGGTAGTTTTGAAGCAGATCGTTGTCTCCGTTGATGAGAAGCGGCGCTCCCTCCGCCATGCCGTCACAAATTTCCGTTTTGGCCTTCAGGATATTTTCTCTGGATCCCAGCTGTTGCATATGGGATACGCCAATGGTGGTAATTACCCCAATATCGGGACGGACACATAAGGTCAAATCGCGGATTTCTCCAAAACCGCACATACCCATTTCAAAAACCGCCGCCTGGGTGGATTTTGTAAGACGCATAACCGTCCTAGGCAGCCCGATTTCATTGTTTTCATTGCCCAGGGTTTTGAGCGTCTTATATCGGCTCATCAGAACCGCCGCCGTCATATCCTTGGTCGTTGTCTTCCCCACACTGCCGGTGATACCTACACAGTGGAAGGAAAACCGCTGCCGGTAATAGGAGGCTATGTCCAAAAGGGCCCGCTGGGTATCCGCGACTACCAGGATATTTTGATCCCACAGTGGATTTCCCGTCTCTACTGGGTGCTGGGCTACACAGGCTACAGCCCCTGCTTCAAAAGCCTTGGCAAGAAATCCATGGCCGTCAAAACGCTCCCCTACCAGCGCGACAAACAGGCTGCCCGGCTGGATGGTCCGGGTGTCGGTGCTAATTTCCAGTACCTCTCCGTCACTTCCATAAGAAGCTCCCAGAACGCCGGCAATTTCCCGGACGGTCATCTTTTCCATAGTCTCCCCCATTTCCCGGATATCTTCCAAAAAATTTAATACTTTTAGTATATTTTATTCTCTATTTTTCTTTTTGTTTTCTTTTCAGCAGGTCTTTGACAATTTCATGCTCATCAAATCCAATGGTACCGAAGTCTAGTACCTGGTAATCCTCATGCCCTTTGCCGGCCAACACCAACAGATCTCCAGGCTGCGCATGCTCCAGCGCCCACTGAATGGCCTGATAGCGGTCCACAATCACTTTATAAGGAATCTTATATTCCTCAAACCCGGGAAGTCCGTCTTCGATAATCTGCATAGGATCCTCATCCCTGGGATTATCTGATGTAAAAATGGCAAAATCAGCATATTTTGCTACCGCTGCTGTCATCTTGGGGCGTTTGGTCCGATCTCGGTTGCCAGCGCATCCAAAGAGGGCTACCAGCCGTTTGGGATGCAGTTGCTTCAGTGCTGCCATCACCTTTTCCAGCCCGTCTGGAGAATGAGCATAGTCGCAGATAATCGTAAAATCGTTGTCTCCCGTATCCAACACCTCGGTGCGGCCGCGGACTCCGGTGCAGGTGTTGAGGCCATTCACCGCCTCCTCAAAACTGAGGCCCAGCGCCATGCAGGCACAAGCGGCGGCTAAGGCGTTTTCCACCGAAAAACGGCCGGGCATACAAAAGTTGACCCTGGCGATAACACCATTGCCCACCAAGGCAAATTTATTGGAAGAAAGCTCGAACTTGATATTTTTCGCTACAAAGTCCGCTCTGTCGTCGTCAACGGCATAGGTAACCATTGATTTTTTTCCCTGATAGCGTTCAATGAGCCGGCGTCCATAAGGATCGTCATAGTTGATGACCAGATTTTTTGCCTGTTCAAACAATTTCGCCTTGGCCTCAAAGTAGTTTTCCATGGTTCCATGGTAATCCAGATGATCCTGGGTCAGATTGGTAAAGACCGCCGCTTCAAATTCGCAGCCAAACAGCCGCTTTTGATCCATGGCATGGGAAGAAGCCTCCATCACCACGTATTCACAGCCTGCACTGAGCATCCGTTTGAGCAGGACATGCAGTTCTCCCGGATCCGGCGTCGTATGCTTTGCCGGGATACGCATATCCCCGATTTCGTTGTGAATGGTCCCAATCAGCCCCACCTTTTTGCCTGCGCTCTCCAGAATGTGCTTGATAAGGTTGGTGATGGTGGTCTTGCCGTTGGTACCGGTAACCCCTACCAGCTTCAGGCTTTTGGCTGGATTCCCACAGATGGCTGCGGACAGCAGGGCATAGGCCTCTCTGGTATCCTCCACCACAAATTGGTTTGGGAACTCTCCCAGATCCAGCGGGTGCTGGCATACAATGGCAGCCGCTCCCCCTTCGATGGCCTTTTGGGCATGGTCATGTCCGTCGAATTTGAGTCCCTTGATACAGACAAACAAACTATCCTTCTCTACCCTGCGGGAATCGCAGGTAACCTGATTGATTTCACAGTCAGCACAGGTCTGTTGAGAACCGATCGCCTGGAGCAATTGACTCAGCTTCATAGAATCCCTCCTGTCTGCCGGCCGTCGGATTTTGTCAGCCCGACGGCGGCGGGACCCGTTCCGAAAGGACCGGCATCCCTAGTATGAGCATAAGTTGTCATATTTATATCGAAATATCTCTGATTTTCCCCGTTCGGATTAGGCTACGGGATCATTGTTGACAAAGCTGACCTCAATGACCGTACCTACTTCCACCATGGTGCCAGCCTCCACCGACTGGCGGGAAGCAATGGTTGTGCTTCCGTTGAGATCCACGCCGGAGAGCTTGACATTAAGGCCCAGATTGGTCAGGGTCTGGTTTACCTGAAGCGCTGTCATTCCCTTGACATCCGGCATCTCCACCAGACTGCTGGTGTTATCCTCTTCCGTATACAGAATCACCTTGCCCTCTCTCGGGATGGGCTGGCCTGCCAGAGGCACCTGTTTGACAACGGTTTCCCCGCTGCCCACAACCTCTACATCCAGACCTTCTTCTGTAATGGCGGATTGGGCCTCTTCTACCGTCATCTTCAGGACAGATGGCACCGTAATATCCATGTTGGCCAGTTCTTCCGCCGTATACTGAGGTTCAACTCCCAGATAGGGCAACGCCTCTTCCAGCACTTCCTTGACCACCGGTGCGGCGATGACGGAGCCATAGACATTTTCCATATAAGGCTCATCCAGCATCACCAAAACAGCGATCTGAGGATCATCGGCCGGGGCGATTCCTAGGAAAGACGCAATGTGAGCCCCATTGCCGTTTTCATCCTGCTCGTCGATTTTTTCAGAGGTTCCCGTCTTGCCGCCTACCCGATAGCCGGCAATATAGGCGCTCTTACCGCTGCCGTCGGAATCGGAAACAACCTTTTCCAAAATACCCGCAATGGTGGAGGAGACTTCTTCGCTGATGACCTGGCGCTTCACTGTAGGTTCGGTGGACTCCACAATATTCCCGTCGGAGTCAACAACACTTTTAACAACATAGGGGGTCATGAGGTTACCGCCATTGACCGCTGCAGAAACGGCGGTAATCAGCTGAATGGGGGTCACCTTAAAGGTCTGGCCGAAGGAGCTAACACCTAAGGTATGGGGACTGTTCATCAAGGTTTCCATGCTGTGATAAAGGCTGGAAGAGCCTCCCTCTTCACCCGGCAGATCGATGCCGGTTTTCTCGGTCAGGCCAAATGCTTCAAAGTATTTATAGAAATTCTCCCCTCCCATGGCCGTACCTACCATGATAAAGCCTGGGTTGCAGGAATGCTTGACAATTTCCGTGAAATTCTGAGTGCCATGGCCTGCCAGCTTCCAGCATCCTACCGACCGGCCGCCGATGGTATAATGTCCGGTACAAACAAAGGTGTCATCTAGGCTGCTGGTTCCTAGATCCAGAGCGCTAGCCGCAGTGATAATCTTAAATACAGAGCCAGGCTCATAGGGCTCGGTGATGGATTTATT
>NZ_CBDTOK010000030.1:0-4870 GCF_965361945.1 Zongyangia sp.
GCCCAATGCGGAAAAGGAATGATCAGGATTCACCTGCCGGATGTTGTCGCCATGCCGGCTGTAAATTTGCGGTGCTACATCATAAGAGTACTCGACCGCCTTAGCATAAGGTTCGACACCGCTGCTACCACTGTCCAAATACTGTTTGAGGGAGGTAAGATCATTAGGCTCTACCCCTGAAAACATACTGCTGAGGGTTTGTGAAATTTTGACATCTCCCGTGTTATCGTCCGACTGATTTGCCAAGACACTGGACATCATCGCGGAAAAATTCATTGTCGTCTTTTGAATTTGTAGTGGATACTCCGAAAGCGTCTCTTCCTCCAATGTTTGAATATAGCTGTTAACACCGTTGGAAATGGACAAGATCAAAGCAATTCCAATGATACCGATAGAACCGGCAAAGGAGGTCAAAATGGTTCGGGCCTTTTTTGTCCGCAGATTGTTAAAACTGAGGGAAAGGGCGGTCAATAAAGACATGGATGATTTTCCCATGTTTTTATAGATAGGCTTAGTTTGTGCCTTTTCAACCTCATAGGGGTCGGAGTCTGAACGGATCGTTCCATCCTTTAGCTTGACGATTCTGGTCGCATAGAGCTCCGCCAACTCCGGATTATGGGTTACCATGACGACCAGCCGGTCTTTTGCCACCTCTTTGAGCAATTCCATGACCTGCACACTGGTTTCACTGTCCAGTGCGCCTGTTGGCTCGTCGGCTAAAAGAATATCCGGGTCATTGACCAGCGCTCGTGCAATAGCCACGCGCTGCATCTGACCGCCGGACATCTGGTTGGGCCTTTTGTGGATCTGTTCCCCCAAGCCCACCTGCTCTAGCGCTCGGATGGCACGCTTTCTGCGCTCCGCTTTGGAAACGCCGGAAATTGTGAGGGCCAGCTCTACATTGGCCAGTACTGTCTGATGTGGGATAAGGTTATAGCTTTGAAAGACAAAACCAATGGTGTGATTTCGGTATGAGTCCCAATCCCTATCTTTATATTTTTTCGTGGAGATTCCGTTAATAATCAAGTCGCCGCTGTCATAGCGGTCAAGCCCTCCGATAATATTGAGCAGTGTGGTTTTTCCGGAACCACTGGGCCCAAGGATAGCCACGAACTCATTATCTCTTAGATTCAGACTGACATGGTCCAGAGCCTGTTGCACCAAATTTCCAGTCTTATATTGTTTGCAAATGCGTTTGATTTGAAGCATAGAGAGAAACTCCTTTTGTATACTCAGTTCCAATTGTATATTTAAAAGAGAAAGTGATATAGGAGCCAGATCCCTATAGCTTCCGCCGCAAATATGACTGGAACACCAACCATGAAGTACCAGTGCTTGGTTTTATGATGGAATAGGAGCATAGAAAGGTAGAGCCCCACGCTTCCTCCTAATATTGCCAGAAGAAATAATGTTTTTTCCGGTATCCGCCATCGGTGTTTCCGAGCGGCCCGTTTATCAAAGGCGCAGACGAAAAAAGCAATCGCATTGATGAGCAATAAATAATACAAGAGATATCCCATGAATGATCCTCCTTCTTCGGTATTATACCATATTTTGATGTATGTGAACTTAGGCCAAAATAAGAAGAGGCTGTGAACGAAATGGAAACTTTAATCTTAAACACGCGTTTACTATTGAATAGAAAAGAGAACAGAACTATAATAAAGAAAAAAGGAATAATGAACGGGTGTTTAATTATGCAGCGACCAAAAGAAGAAATTAGACAGAACATTTTGAAAGCTGCGGCGGATGAGTTTGCGGCAGTGGGTTACCGGCAGGCTTCCATGAGAAAAATCGCGGAGAAGTCTGGTATCACACCGGGAAACATCTACGCTTATTTCGAGGGGAAAGACGATTTATTTGATCAGGTGACGGCACCAACGGTAACTGAACTGGCTAGATTTCTGGAAGAAGTCTACAAAGGCGCGGATATCAATCAAAACAGTGTTCAGCAGATTACGGACGCAGTTGCGGATATTTTTATCAAAAGCCGCAAGGGATTTTTAATTCTTACCGATGCCAGCGCAGGGTCAAAACACGAAAATATTAAGGGGCATATTGTTGACGCTGTGGAAAAGAGACTTACTGGAGAGTTTTTGCCTCGATTAGCCCCGGCGCACCGTCATACTTTATTGGCAAGGGCGCTGGCGTCTGCTATTATTGAAGGTTTGCTTTGCATTTTCAGGGAGTGCCATGACAACGACTCTCTCCTTTATCAGGGAATCAATGAGTTCATGGCGGTGATCCTGAGCGGAATGGGTCTCAGCATCGGCGTACAGGGAAAGGAATGAGGATGATGGGATTTGTCCATCTGGAGCATGTGTACAAACGCTATCGAATGGGTGAAGTGACCATTACAGCGACCGATGATATTTCATTTGACATTGAAAAGGGAGAATTTGCTGTCATTGTCGGCTCCAGCGGAGCTGGGAAGACGACGGTGCTTAACATCCTTGGCGGCATGGACCGCTGCGACGAGGGGATCGTCATGGTGGACGGCCAGGACATTGCGCAGTATAAGCCGCGCCAGCTTATTGAATACCGCCGGTGGGATATTGGATTTGTCTTCCAGTTCTATAATCTGGTACAGAATTTGACTGCCCGGGAAAATGTGGAGCTGGCGGCACAAATCTGTAAAGATCCGATGGATGCGGACGAGGTGCTGCGCCAGGTGGGGCTAGGAGAACGTTTGGGAAATTTCCCGGCGCAGCTTTCTGGCGGCGAACAGCAGAGGGTTGCCATTGCGAGAGCCTTAGCAAAACGCCCCAAGCTACTGCTTTGTGACGAGCCTACCGGCGCTTTGGATTCAGAAACGGGCAAAGCCATCCTAAAACTGTTACAAGATACCTGTCATGAGACGGGGATGACGGTGATTGTGATCACCCACAACTTGGCCATCACCCCGATGGCGGACCGAGTGATCCGGTTAAAAAACGGCAAGGTGCGGGAGATGAGAATCAACGAAAATCCGAAACCAGTGGAAGAAATCGAGTGGTAAGTGATGAAATACAGTGCGTTGTTCAAAGAGATGTTCCGAGAAATCTGGAAGTCCCGCAATCGTTTTCTCTCGATTTTGGGGATCGTTGCCATCGGATGCGGCTTTTTCTCGGGTATTAAGGCCAGCTGTCCGGACATGAAGTTGACGGCTGAGCAATATTTTGCAGACAATAATTTAATGGATCTTCACCTGGTGTCGACATTTGGGTTTAATGAAGACGATCTTTCGGCAATTTCTCAGATGTCCGGCATAGGGGGCGTCATGCCAGCTTATTCCACTGATGCCTTTGTTGCATCCGGAGAAAATTCTGAAATGATTGTCCATGCTGTATCAATTCAGACGCCTCAGCCCGCGTCAGATGATGAGGATTATATGAATCGGCCTCAACTCATTGAGGGGCGTCTCCCGGAGAAATCGGGGGAATGCGTTATTGACGAGAATCTTAATGATTCAGGGCAATATGCTATAGGCAGTACTATTACTCTGGAACCAGACAGTGGAGAGGATCTGTCCGAAACACTGGATACCACAACATTTACGATTGTTGGCATTGTGCGTTCCCCACAGTATATCCATTTAGAACGGGGCAACACAACGATTGGCGACGGCGTCATTGATGCATTCATCATGATTCCAGAAGGAGACTTTTGTGTGGAGGTTTACACCGATGTCTACTTGACATTAGCCGCCACAGAGGGGCTTTCCCCCTTTTCTACTGAATATGAGGAGACGGTAACGTCGGCGACAGAGGCTTTTGAAGATTTGGCAGAACGCCGTTCTCAAGAACGGTACAACGAAATCTATGATGAGGCGGCGGCGAAAATTGAAGAGGCAAAACAGGAGCTGAGCGACGGTGAAAAGGAACAGGAAGAACAACTTAGCGATGCCCGTCAGCAGATTGCCGATGCCGAACAGGAAATTAGCGACGGCTGGAAGGAGCTAGAAGACGGACAGCGGGAATTTGATGAAAAGATTGCCGATGCCGAGCAACAGATTGCCGACGGCGAGAAAACCTTGGAAGACGGTGAGAAGGAGTATGAAGAAGGCCTTGCCCAGTATGAGGAAGGCCTGAAGGAATACGAGGAAGGGCTGCAGCAGTTCGAGCAGGAAAAAGAAAGTGCTCTGGCTCTGTTGCAGCAGTATGAAAGCCAGGCGGAGGACTTGCGGGGGCAGATTGCCGACGGCGAAGCGCAGATTAGTGGCGGCAGAGGACTGGTACAGGGCATCGGTGGAATCACTTCTTCTTTTGAAAATGCCAGCATTTCTGATCCTACCCAGTTCCCTCCAGAGGTGAGCGGAATCATTGAAAATGCAGAGCAGCTTTCCTCCATGCTGCCTGACGGCTCCTTGCCAGAAGGGGTGAGCATATCCGGCATCCTGACCCAATATATTACTTCGGCGGCGGGCAGCGCGGAGAAAGCTACCCTCAAGGCACAGCTTGAGGGGCTGACAGGCCAGGTTTCCACAGTTTTGGATGAGCAGGAGGCCAACCTTCAGGTGGCGAAGGACGGTCTGGCCCAATTAGAGCAGGGCATTGAAGAGGGTTATCGGGAACTGGAAGAGGCCCAAGCGCAGCTGGATGAGGCAAAGGCTCAGTTAGATGAGGCAAAAGCCCAGTTGGACGCAGCCCGTGAGGAACTGGACGCAGGCTGGGCAGAGCTTGAAGAGAGCAAAGCCACCCTTGCCGAGGAAAAGGCCAACGGAGAGCAGGAACTGGCAGACGCCAGAGCCCAGCTAGAAGATGGAGAAGCTCAGCTGGAACAAGCAAAAATTGATTACGAAGAAGGAAAAGCAGAATCGGACCAGCAGTTAGCGGATGCTCGCAAGGAGATCCGGGATGCTGAAAACGAGCTGGAGGATCTGGAAGGCCCC
>NZ_CBDTOK010000031.1:0-17185 GCF_965361945.1 Zongyangia sp.
GCGGATATGGCGGAATTGGCAGACGCGCTAGATTCAGGTTCTAGTGGTAGCAATACTGTGCAGGTTCAAGTCCTGTTATCCGCACCATGATGGACAGAGGTCGAAATTTGGAACTCAAAAATGAGACATCCAAATTTCGGCCTCTTTTTTTCGTGTCATAAATCCAGCATTTAAGCCATTTTTTCAGTTTACCCATTTTTATAAAAATGGGAAAATTGCAATGTAAAAATAAAAAAGTGGCTATATCCGAACCCCCAATTCTCATTTTTTAAGCGAGTCTTTTTTCTTCCAATATTCCTGTTCCTTATGATCCGGAGTTTTATACTGTATTGAGGAATGTGGGCGTTCATTGTTATAGAAGTCAATAAACCGGTGAATACCTCTTATTAGATCCGCTTCGGAAGAATAGTGCCGCCGATATAGTTCTTCTTTTTTAAGGATTGAGAAAAACGCTTCTGCGACTGCATTATTGTAAGGTTGTCCAGTTCGAGAAAAGGATTTTTTACTCCAAAGTCTTCTAATACGTGGACGAATGTGTAAGACATATACTGTGTTCCCCAGTCGCTATGAAACATAAGTTTCTTTTCTGGTTTTCTCTCGGTATAGACTTGCTTAAACGTTTTAGCGAGTAATTGTGTACTGCTATTCTGAGAGATTCGATAGGAAATGATCTTTCTTGAGAACAGATCAATGATAGCACAGAGATAATAATATTTTGGTTTAAACTTAAAAGCAGTAATATCGCTAACCCGAACTCGGTTTGGCCGTTCGGTTTGAAACTGCTGTTGCAAGAAATTTCTATTTTGCCCTTTCTTCCATTTTTATATTCCTTCTTTGCTGTAGTGCTGACGCTGCTACTCTCCAATTCTTTCATCATTTCAGAAACATATTTTTTACTTGTCTTAATTTCTTGATTTCGTAATACCGCTGTGATTTTTCTGGTACCATAAATTTGTTCACTGTCATCATAAATATTCTCAAAAATCATGGGAGGATTCCTCCTTTTTTACATTTCTCACTAAGTGAAGACAGCCCACCTAAAGGCGGGCTGTCTTCACTTAGTGAGAAATCTGTGAGGAGAAAAATTTTATAAAACTATGATAAATCACTTCTAAATTTTTCTATTCCTTTGGATTTGATAGATTTTTGGGGAAAAGCATCGGTGTCCTTTTCCTGCACATCTCCACCTGTTCCCTTGTGGGAACCGCACAGATGGCTCCTGAGTGGGCAGCGCAGGCTGCCCCAGCCGCATTAGCAAAGTCCATAATGGCTCGCATCTGTTCCAGGGGAATCTTCTCCACAGGGAGATCCAGCTTACTAAGCTCTACCAGTAGAGCGCCAGTAAAGCTGTCACCAGACGCGTTGGTGTCTACCACCTTGACATCGTAGGTGGGCAGGTGACCACTGCCATTGGCGTAGGAAAAATAGCAGCCCTTGGCTCCCATGGAAACTGCGGTTAATTTCGTCCCCAGCTCCGAGAACTTTTGACAACCCTCTTTTAAGTCGAAGGTGTCTGTAAAAAGTTCCAGTTCTTCCCAGGAAATTTTTAAGATATCCAAATGGGCCAAATAGGGGAGCAGCACCTTTTGAGCGTAATCCCTGTCATAGGTATAGGGACGCCAATTGACATCACAGCAGACAGGTATCCCCTTGGAGGCCGCATATTTTTTTGCCTTTTGTATAATTTCCAGCCCATTGGGGCTGCACAGAAGAGAACCTGCAATGTGGAGGATTTTCGTATCCTCTAACCCATCAAAGTCGATGTCTTCTACAGAAAAAACGTTTAAAACCGTCCGGTTCTGTAGGGAGAAAAAGGTTCGGTCCCCCCTCTTATCATGGTCAACCAAGGTAAAAACTGTAGGGGCCTGTTCCGTAATTTTGACTCCCTTTGCTCCGATGCCATACGCTATGAGCACTTGATGGAGAAACAGCCCCAGTGGATCCCTGCCTACCATGCCAATCAGCGCTGTTTTCGCGCCCAGCTTCGACGCTTCCGCCAACATATTGCTAGGGGCTCCTCCCGGCTGTGCTTCATAGATGGGATTCCCCGCGGGGGAGGTGCCAATAGGAGTAAAATCGATAACTGTTTCCCCTATGGCGAGAACATCCAGCATTGTCTCCCTCCTTTTCTTTTGGGATAAGACGGGTACACTTTTCGGACAGGAAGGCTCTCTCGCCCGAAACGCCCTCCCCCTATTTTTTTATCGTACGGTAAGCCTGGGCGACCCGGTAAACCAGTTCGTGATCTTCCGGTAAGCTACAAACCTTGGAAATGGCTTTTTCAATTCCAAGTTCTTTAATATGCCTCTGAATTTCCATCGCCTTTTCATCCCGAGGCTCGGCATAGGCAAAGCCGTTGGCCATGGATTGGATGATAGCTTTGGGGTCGATGCCATGCTTTAAGCAAAAGAGTGCATTGCCGGTGAGACGGTCGTTGTGGCTGAGTTTGCGCATAGGGTCCAGCGCCACCCGGTAGATCAGATCGGTCATGTCATGCTTAGGGGAAGGCAAGGTGCAAAAGTCCCAGATATCCTCCTCCGGCACATGAAATTCCCGGCTCAGTCCCGGCACTGCTTCTTCCAGTACTGCCCGCATCAAAGCCGCTACCTCCGGATCGGCGGAGGCCTCGTTGATGGTGGTATATCCCTTCAAGTATCCTGCAAACGCACAGGTAACATGGGGACCGTTGATGGTGTAGAGCTTCATATCCTTTAGCTGCTCCAGATGGTCCTTCAGCTCCAGCCAGCGCACCTGGCTCAGATCTGCATACACCGGTTGCTGGACCAAAAGGGTACAGGTAACCTGGGTGTTGAGTTCCAGGTCCGCCGAGGTCTTTGCACTGGTGCTCCGGCGGACAATGGCGTCCCGCAGGGCCACATGTTCCCTGAACCATTGACGGGCCTCTTCGCCGTCCAAAGCGTCCAAAAACCATCCCTCTATAGCTTTCATCAGGTGGTTTTTATTGGTGGCGCTGATGATCGTCAAATTTTTTCCCTGCCTTCTCGCCCTTTCCGAAAGGCCACGTCCCAGATAGTCTGCCGCTTCCGGGATATCCTCTGGGTACAGTGCAAGTCCGATGATGTCTGCATCCAAAAGGGCATCCATGCAGGAATAAGCCTCGTCACACAGATAGGCATCATAATCCCGGATGATCCGAGTAAAGGAGCCATTGACCTGATGGCAGTGAACGGTATAGCTACCCTTCTTTAAGGCCTCGATGACTTTAGGGTCTTTGTCCAAGAAGGAAACCTTCCATCCATCGGTGGAAAAGGTCTCTCCCAAAAAACCTTTGCCCTCCTTGCCAGCCCCTACAACTAAAATTGAATTCATATTGATCCTCCTCCGGCTAACTTCAGTTTTTTTCTCTGGATATTCTTCCAGCCCTCCCTAAATTCCCTGACGGAGGGCTCCCTCCAAAGTGGTGTTCCGAAACGGCACATCGTCCTGAATCTTTTTAACTTTCTCCCTATTCGGCATGACCAGCAGGGAACCTCTCTGCATGGTGGAACCAGAGGAACACGCATTGCAAAAATCAGCGATCTCTGTCAGTTCCTTTTCCCCCAACGTGTCAATGTCCACGCCGGGCCGGGTCACCGCATAGATCATGGACCCCATAAAGGAATCCCCCGCCCCGGTGGTATCCAAGACCGGAACGTCATAGGTGGGGCGGTAGACAAAGCCCCTCCTGTTCCTCAAAAAGCAGCCATTAGGGCCCATAGTGACCGCCACAATCCGAGCATTACCGTCAAGCAGTTTCTCTGTTGCCGTATAGATATCCTCTTCCCCCAGAAAATACCGGAGCTCCTGTAGTGTGAGCTTGAGGATTTGGGCGCTTTTGATCGCGTCAATCGCCATTTCCAGCGCCTTTTGATCGGTATAGGGGAAGCGGTAGTTGGGGTCGAAGGAGATCATGATCCCGTTTTCTTTCACTACCTTCAAAATCTTTTGTGTCGCTTCCGCAATGGGATAGGCAAATTCGAAGGCCAAAGGGGTGTAATTAAACACTTTACAACTGCGAATCTGCTCCATATCCAGCCGATCTCCATCAATCATCAAATCAGAGCGCGGGCTTTTATAGTTGGTAAAGGACCGGTCGTTGTTTTCATCAAAATAGACAAACAGGCACCTGGTTCCCACCTGGCTGGTATATTGCAAATTGGTCACGTCAAAACCCAGGTCATCCTGTGCCAGATGGTAAAGGTATTCGCCGTGCTCATCCTCCCCGACCGAAGAAATGATCCCTGCTTTTCCTCCCAGCCTGGATAGCTGGGCCGCCACATTCATAGGCCCCCCTCCAGGGTTGCGCTCATAAAGAAGCCTTCCCGCTTTGCTTTTCCCCACGCAGCTAAAGTCAATCATCAAGTCGCCCATGGAGACAAGGTCAAATTTTCTTTCTGTTGTTTGCATAGTCTGTTCTCCCTGTCCTCGTCTGGTCTTATTCCAAATTAGCGTGATAAAACATGATCGTTTCCCCTGTCTGGCCGTTTTCCTTCATGAGCTGCCCGATGACGCCATCCATAGCCAGGGTGACCGCCGCTTCAGAGAAATTCCCGCCCAGATTTGCCTTGGCAAAGGCAAGTGCCTCGCTGTCCTCATGGCTCACAGGCGGCGTTTCCAGCAGGGTAACCACACAGTCACACTCCTTAGGGATCGGCGCATCGGGATGCATGGTGATCACGGCTGTGCGGGCTCCATGGCTTTTTGCCTTGCGCACCACTTCCAGTGTGACAGGGGTCTTGCCGGAACCAGAACCGACGATCAACAGATCACCCGGCTGCACACTAGGGGTGCATACCTCCCCCACCAAAAAGGTTTCATGGGCGGTCTGCATCAGGCGCATGGCAAATCCCTTCATCGAAAGCAGGCTTCTCCCAGCTCCCCCGATAAAAATGCGCTTTGCCTGTGTGATCTCTCTGACCAGCTGATCTGTCTGTGCGGTGTCGACATGGCTGAGGATTTCCGCAAGTGCTTTGATTTCCCCCAGCGCTATCTCTTTTGCATTCATTTATTTGCCCTCCATAATTCCGCGCATCTCTTCCGCCACCGCTCTGGGATTCTCCGCAGAGGAGATGGCACTGCCGATAATAACCAGATCTGGATGGTATTGTACTACCTTCTTTAGTGTCTCACAGTTAATGCCCCCTGCTACCGCCACCTTAGCATTTTTCACTACCTCCCGCAGCATCCGCAGCGGTTCCTCTGGGCTTGCGCTACTAGCTACTGAAACTGCCCGGTGGATGCAGATATAGTCTGGTTTCATGGCGTCAATCTCCGCGCCTCTTTTAGCAATTTCATCCTCCGGGACACCCATCATGTCCACCAGAATCTGCCGCCCATTGTCTCTCGCCGCCTGGATGGCCTGCTTCACCGTGTCATCCCAGGTGCGCGCGGAAACAGTGGTGACGTCCGCCCCCGCTTTGTAGGCGATTTCCGCTATGCCGTAGCCGCCGTCCATAATCTTAAAATCAGACAGGATCCTGACGCCGGGCAGTGCTTTTTTATACATCCCTACCGAATCAATGGAATGAATAAAGGAATAAGGAGTACCCAGTTCTAGAATATCGATGAGGTCCGCCACTGATTTTGCCACGGCTAATCCCTTTTCCTCCTCTACCATATCCAAAGCTAACTGTAATTCCATGTTAGTTCCTCCTCTTTGTTATATTTGTTATAACCCTCGCATCATTTTTTAAAATGCACTCTTCTTGCGGGTGCGCAGAGAGTCAATATAAACGACCAGTACAATCAAAATTCCAAGGATCACCTGCTGCCAGAAGGAGTTGACACCGTTGAGGTTGAGCCCATTGCGCAGAATGGCCACAATCAGCGCTCCGATGAGAGCTCCCAGAACATTTCCTTCTCCGCCGGCCATGCTGACTCCGCCGATAACGGAGGCAAAAATCCCCTCAAACTCATAGCCTTCCCCCGTGTTGGTCTGGGCAGAGATCATACGGGAGAGCATAACCAGCCCCGCAATGCCGGAGAGAAGGCCCGCCAGGGAGAAGGTCATCAGCTGTACCCGCTTGACGTTGATGCCCGCCATCCGGGCAGTTTCTGTATTGCTACCAATGGCGTAAACACTGCGTCCATAGGTGGTTTTCTTCAAAAGAAAAGTTAGAATGATGGCTACCACCGCCACCACATAGACGGGAATTGGGATACCCAAAAAGCGCCCGTTCCCTAAAAAAAGCATCATATCCATGGTTTCATCGTTGACAGCACCACGGACAGTGATGGTTGCTCCGTTGTTGAGCAGCTTTAAAATCCCACGATAGATCCACTGCCCGCCCAGAGTGGCGATGAAGGGGATCAGCCCCAGTTTGGTGACCAAAAGCCCGTTGATAAAGCCGCAGGCCAGCCCGCACAGCGCGCCGCAGATCAGGGCAAAGCCCAAGGGGATATGGAACATAGTCATGGTGATGCATGTGATGCCTCCCGTTAGTCCCACGATAGAGCCGACCGACAGGTCAATACCGCCGATGATGATGACAAACGACATACCCATCGCCAACAGCATATAGACAGAGGCGCTCAGAAGCACCTGGGTCAAATTGGCGGCGCTACGAAATTCTGGGGTACTGATAAACATAAACAACAGAATGCCTATGAGAACGCCTACCGGCCCCAGGCTTTTAAGATACTTGTTATTTTTTACCCGATTCCATACCTTATTCATCACTATCTCTCCTTTCACCCTCCAAAAGGTATCAAACGCTTCCGGTGGCGTACTTCATCACTGTCTCAGAATTCGCCTCAGATCGAGGCAGATCTGCGGTGATGCGCCCTCCTCGGAACACCAGCACCCGATCGCTCATACCCAGCACCTCCGGCAGGTCGGAAGAGATCATAATGATACCCATCCCCTCGTCGGAAAGCTGGTTCATGATATTATAAATCTCATATTTCGCACCCACATCAATGCCCCTTGTGGGCTCGTCAAAGACAAGAACTTTGGCCTTGCGGGTCAGCCAGCGGGCCAGGATGACCTTCTGTTGGTTTCCTCCGGAGAGGTTTCGCACCAGCTGCCGGATGCTTGGCGTGCGGATATTGAGCTGCTTGCAAAAGTCCTTGGCGTTTTGTTCCGTCTTTTTATCCTGCATAACGCCATAACGAGAGAATTTTTTAAGGGAAGCTAAGGTGATGTTCGATTCAATATCCAGCCCCAGCGCGGTCCCGTCCAGCTTTCTGTCCTCTGTCATATACACAAAGCCCGCCTCAATGGCCTCGGATGGTCTTTTAAAGTTGTATGATTTGCCGTACAAGAGAATCTCCTTGGAGTCCACGGGGTCGGCCCCGAACAGCGCACGCATGGTTTCGGTCCGCCCGGCCCCCACCAGTCCCGCTACGCCAACAATTTCTCCGGCGCGGACTTCAAAATGATCTACATCCAGCTTATTGCCGTATTTAATGTTTTTTGCCTCAAAAATAACATCTCCAATGTTTCGGGTATACTGGGGATAGACGTTTGTCATCTCCCGCCCCACCATGAGGCGGATAATCATTTCGCGGTTGGTGTCCTTGTAGTCCATGGTCTGTACAAGTTTTCCATCCCGCATTACAGTGATGCGGTCCGCAATCTCATCGAGCTCTTCCATACGGTGGGAGATATAAATAATTCCCACCCCTTTTTCTCTTAATTTCCTGATGATTTCAAAAAGATGGTGAATCTCATTGTCGGTTAAAGATGAGGTTGGCTCGTCGAACACCACGATTTTACACCCTTTGGAAACCACCTTAGCAATCTCCACCATCTGCCGGTCTGCAATGGAAAGATCTTTCATCAGACTGGCAGGATCTACCTCCAGTTTTACTGTCTCTTTTAATATTTTTTTGGTCTCTTCAATGGCCCATTTGTCATCGATGACGCCAAATTTATTTTTGATGCATCCCAGAAAGATGTTGTTTGCTACATCCAGATGCGGGCAAACATTCAGTTCCTGAAACACAACGCCAATTCCCTGGCTTATTGCGTCCTGAGCGTTGGCGATTTTCGTTTTCTTCCCCTCGATGGCGATGGATCCGGTATCCGGTTGGTACACACCGTACAGAATTTTTATGAGCGTCGATTTTCCGGCGCCGTTTTCACCGACCAGCGCATGCACCTCTCCAGCTCTGACATCCAGCGAGACATCGTCGAGAGCCACCACTCCAGGAAATTTCTTTGTGATATGTTCCATCTCAAGCAATGGTGTCATGGCTTATCTCCTTCTAAAAAATATGCGCTGGAGCTGGAACACAGTCTCCAGCGCATTCCCTTCGTTCCTATCGCTTTTTTATTGTCCAATGTAATCTAACGGGAAAAGCAACTTCTGCATCTCTTCCTCTTCCATCTTCTCCGCCGGAACTACTGTACAGCCGGTGTCCACAGTCTCATGAGCCAGCTCTTCTCCGTTAAGAGTCTTGACCGCTGCCTCAAACCCCTGGTATCCCATCTGATAGGGCTGCTGAACCGTCAGAAACTGAACCGTTCCATTTCTCATCAGTTCTGCGCTGTCCGGATTGGAGTCGAAGCCTCCCAAAATGATCTCACCCTCTTTGCCCAGCTGTGTCAGAGCGGTTCCTACCCCAGAGGTACGGGTTTCATCCACTGCAAACATGCCCTTGATGTCCGGGTTCGCGGTAATAACATCCACCGCCTGAGTGGTGCATAGGTTGATATCCGCTTCGCTGTAGAGTGTTCCAATCACTTCAATATCCGGATAAGCCTCCGCCATGCGGTCGGTAAAGCCTTTGACGCGGTCTACGTTGGAGGTGCTTGCCGGGCTTCCGGCAAAGATATGTACCTTCCCCTCGTTGTTGATTCTCTTGGCCATTTCATCAGCCGCCAATGCACCAGCAGTCACATTGTCCGTAGCAAAAGCACAGACATAGTCATCTGATGCAATCAGAGTATCTACCAGGATGACCGGAATTCCTGCTTCCTGAGCGGCCTGGCAAGGCGCTATCAGCGGCTCCGCATTAACAGGAGAGAGAACGATAGCATCCGGCTTGGAGTTGATGACGTCATACATGACCTCCACCTGGCGGGACGCCTCCTCTTTATCGGGATAGACAACACGTGGCGTCATACCAGCATCTTTAGCAGCCTGTTCAAAGCCGCCGGACACGATGCTCCAGAAATCAGCGACGCCTTTGGGGATAAACACAATGTCATAGCCCTCTCCGTCAGCTGTGGCTGTACTCTCTGTAGATGAGTTATTCGCCGTAGAGCTAGACGGCTGGCTTGCATCCGAGCTGCCGGGATCTGGCGCAGAGCTGCTGCAGGCGGCCAGGGTAAATACGAGCGTCAGCGCCAATAAAACTGCGATCATTTTTTTCATTTTGTTTACTCCTCCTTTTTATCACTCAGCTTCCCTTTTTAAATAGGGGAAGCTTTTGTACCTTTTTATTCATCTTTATCCGTCATAGGTGCAGCCAGACTGAAGTATGAGATTGGGTGCATGCAGACCATATTGTCCGGTGCGTATGATGCCCTTTGCCTTGGGAACGAGCTGGTCAAACTTGCTGTGAGGAACAAATTCGATAGTGATCCCCTCGAACCTCTTTTGATACTCATCTAAAAGATCCGGAGCAAATTCCCTGATCTCCTCGGCAAGTATGACCTTTTCCACATTGAATTCCTCCAAAATGCCATCCAGTACCTGCAGCATGGTTGGCAAGTTGGGGAGAAAAGCTAAATCGACAGTCTCAACTTGCGGTGGATTGTTGAACCCCGCGTCTGTCAGGGCCAGCCAGTCCCGGTGTCCTGTCCTTGCGAGCAGTGATCTTGTCTGTGCATGGAGAATCCCACGTGTCAGCATTTCTTTCCTCCTTTCTTTGTTTTTTACGTTTTTTCATTTTGCGTATCCTTTCATTCTGTTAAATAAATGATAGCGGAAAGTATTACCTCTGTCAATAGGTCAAGACAGAAATTGGTTATCTCTCTAAAAATAGAGAATATTCCTTATGCGATTTCACAATACTCCTTCCTTTTCCCTTTTCGAAAAAAATTTGACAATCCTGAAAAATGATTTATAATAGTCTTAAATGAAATATTTAATTCTGTTAAATGATATATGAGGTTTATTATGAAATCAGGAAAGAATCTTAACGATCTTCTCAATGAGAACAAGGCGCAAATCTTGCGGTATCTGATCCATCACCGCGGATGTTCCCGTACGGAGCTCTCGGAAGCAGTAGGCCTTAAACCCGCCTCCATTACGAAAATTGTGCAACAGCTTTTAGAAGACAACCTTGTGGTGGAAACCGGTCTCTCCGAGGGAGCTAAGGGGCGGCGGTCTATCAGCCTCTCCTTTAACTACTCTGATTTTTATGTCATTGCCATCAAAATCTCCTGGGAGCGGCTAAAAATTGACCTATTGGATTTTGCGGGTATTTCCCGCAATGAACTGATCAGTCTGACCATTGAGCACCTGACTTATCACTCGATGGATGCTCTCATTTCTCTCATCGCAGAAAAGGTGGCAGAAATTTGCCGCCGCCATCCCCACATCATTGCGGTGGGGGTCGCCACCGTCGGACCCTATGTGTACAATGAGGGGAGCATTCTTTTTTCTGAACCGAGGGCGGATGAAAAAACTGCTTATCCCCTGCTGAAAAAATTGCAGGAAAAGATCTCTCTGCCTGTTTTTGCGGATCATGATGCGGCAGCCGGCGCTCTGGGATACTGGTGGTTCCGGACCAGTTGCAATCCACACACCCGGCTGATGCATATCTTTGCCGCCGAGGGCGTGGGAGGCAACTTTGTCCTCAACGGACATCCTCTCTCTGATTTTTTAAGCCACGCCTTTGAATTTGGCCACATCATTATTAATTTGCACGGGGAACAGTGTTCCAGTGGGTGCATTGGCTGCCTTGAGACTTATTGCAGTTTTCCCAGCTTTATTCGGAGAACCCGAGAGAGGCTCTCTCACTTTCCCGACAGCCTTCTACAGGACAAAAAGGATACCTTCACCATCTACGACATCATCTCTGCCATGAAAGTCAAAGATCCTCTGGCCCTTGCTATGGTGGAGGAATGGGGACATTCTCTGGGCTGCGGTATTGCTTCCATTCTTCCCCTGTTTTTCCCCGATGTGGTGGTTGTCAGCGATATCATGACAAGCTGCGGGGATGTTTTGCTTGATGCCATCCAGTCCTCCCTCCGACATTATAAGCACGGCTGCTATGAGGAGCCTAAGCTCATCTTCACCAATCCCCAGGATGACCTGGTCCTTCTGGGGGCCGCTACCGTTGCAATCGACAAGGTGGTCTCAAACCCTTCCCGCTATCTTTCTCCCCCCCAAATCGGCAGATCAGGAATAGTAAAATAAAAAGCAGTCCTTTCAAATCAAAACCACCGGTGAAGCCGGGGGTCCTGACTTTCTGAGGATATCCCTTGAAAGGCAGGGTCAAGACGATCGTCTTTCACCCTTGATTTTGGGATTTTTATGAGCTATTATTATGTTAGCGTACAGACCTCCTAATTATTAAAAAGGGGGAATGGTTCGTGAAAAGCAAAATAAAATATGTGGCATTATTGCTCGCAGTGGTTTTTATTGCAGTCGGGATTTCAGTGATTCTTTTACAAACGCCTTCCAATAGATACTCCTATGATGATATCCCAAGAAGATATATTACAGGCGAAATTACTTCGATTTCTGAAGAAGATGAAGATATCGAATTGTTGTTGGAGAATGGCGAGCCAGCTTCGGTAACCATGACGGTCAATGGAAAAGTAGAAATTTATGAAATAGTCGATGAAAATGTAAAAATGGTCGATTTTTCTAAACTGAAGACAGGTCAAACCATTCAATGCGACATAAGACTTTCGGTCACGCTTGAGAAAATAAACTCGTTTCATGATTGCAGGCAAATATTTATTCTCCCAGACGAATGATTGGGATGAGAGTGCGTAAAAAGGCCATCTGGCAGAACAGATGATGAGCGAATATCTTTGAAAGCGTGGGACCGCTGTTTTGGCAGTTTGGTTGCCTCTCCCCTTTTGCGGATGCTCGCAATCTAAACCGACCACGCCTGCCAGCGGCAAGCTGCCGCGTCCAAGTCGCGCACTTCACGTTTGTGGAGTGCGTTACTTTTTTGCCCGCGTTTTTCAACATCTGTTTTGTCAACTGAACCCAAGCTGATCCCGGGCGCAATCCGCGTTCCAGGTTCAGCTTTTTCTTTTGCTTTTTATGACATAGCACCGGCCCGTCATCTTTAGCGGCTGCCATATCTGCTGGGATTCAGCGCACCTTTTCATGTCGGCTTGCCTGAAGCAGAGGCCTCTGCTTGACAAGAAGCCTTTTGCCCGCTATAACATAACAGCGTTATATAACAGTGCTATATCGAAGGTGAAGATATATCACCAAACCCTTTTCCCCCCATGTGCTGGTGGCGCGGATCAAGGCGAACCTTGCCCAGTATGGCCGCCTGAAGCAGACGGCCAGGCACAGGCAGCCGCAGATCCGGATCGGCAGCATATTGCTGCAGCAGGATGCCCGGCGGGTATTTGTGGACGGGCGGGAAATCGCGCTGAAAAACAAAGAATATGAACTGCTGCTGTTCCTGATGCTGAATGTGGACATCGTGTTCAGCAAAGAGGCCCTGTACGAGCGGATCTGGGGATACGATGCCATGGGGACAGCGCAACGGTGGCGGTACACATCAACCGCCTGCGGGAAAAGATCGAACAGGATCCTTCCTCGCCCCGATACATCCAAACCGTTTGGGGTACCGGATACCGTTTCAAGCCGTAAAAAGGAGGATGTATTGCCGTGGCATGGCTGATATTTGCATTGGGTTCCGCTTTTTTTGCAGGAATCACCGCCGTCCTGGCAAAAATCGGGATGGAAAAAGTCAACTCCACACTGGCGACGGCCCTGCGCACCGCCGTCGTGCTGGCGTTCTCCTGGCTGATGGTCTTCCTTGTCGGCTCACAGCGGCAGCTCTGGCAGCTTTCCGGACGGGCGCTGTATTTTCTGGTTCTGTCCGGGCTGTCCACCGGCGCATCCTGGCTGTGCTATTTCCGCGCGCTGCAGCTGGGGGATGTAAACAAGGTCGCACCGATTGACAAATCCAGCACCGTACTGACCATCCTGCTGGCTTTCCTCCTGTTGGGCGAACCGATTTCCGCCCCCAAGCTGGCGGGCATGCTGGGCATCGGTATCGGAACCCTGCTGATGATCACCCGGAAAGAGACGGCCAAGCGGGCGGGGCAGAGCAAGAGCTGGCTGCTTTTCGCAGTGCTCTCCGCCCTGTTTGCCGCCCTGACTTCCATCTTCGGAAAAATCGGCGTGGAGGATGTGGAATCAAACCTGGGTACGGCCATCCGCACTGTCGTGGTTCTGGCCATGGCCTGGCTGATGGTGGCCATCACCGGGAAACAGCACGAAATCAAACAAATCAGCCCCAGAAGCTGGGTGTTTCTGTTCCTTTCCGGCCTCACCACAGGGCTTTCCTGGCTGTGCTATTACCGCGCACTGCAGGACGGTCCCGCCAGTGCCGTTGTACCGATCGACAAACTGAGCATCGTTGTCACGGTTTTCTGTTCCCGCTTTCTTTTGAATGAAACGCTGAGCAGAAAAGCCGCCGCCGGCCTGTTTCTGATCCTGGCCGGCACCGGCGCGATGCTGCTCTGACCACAGCCCCACAGGCCGCAAACCCGGAGGCTGTCTGTGGTGCGGATTTGCCGTGCGGCGAACACCTGCATAGCTTCGGACCAGCACACTTTGGCGGCAAGCAACGCGGCTGCTGCACGGCGGAGCGCGGGCTGCGGGCCGCCCTGCCGTCTGCGGCCGAGCGGCAGGTGCCGGCATCATCCTCTTCACACGAAAACGCCTCCGCTGCGGGGATTTAACCCGCAGCGGAGGCGTTTTACAAACCGGCTGCGCCGAGCCGGAAGCTCTTACAGCAGATACAGAACTGCCATATAGGCGGCCGTGGGCAGGGCGATGCTCAGCAGCATATTGCGCTTCCAGGCATACAGCGCCGCCGCCAGTGCCATGCAGGCCAGCTCCGGCAAGCCGAAAGGTGCCGCCGCGAAGGAAACATCTTTCAGGCAATATACAACCAGCAGGCCCATCACCGCCGGGGGCAGCACCCGGGCCAAATAGGCCGCCCAGGCCGGCAGGGGCTTATTTGCGGGCAGCAGCCAGAAGGGCAAAAACCGGGTGAGCACCGTGCCCGCGCACACGGCCGCCGCCACGGCCAACGTCATTCCGTTCACGGGCATGCCTCCTCTCCCGGGTCATCCGGCTGATTTCCGGCCGGCAGCGGGCCGGCGGCGGGTTTCTCTGCCCCGCCGGAGCCCTCCAGCCAGGGGCGCATCGCCAGCAGCAGGGCCACAATCAGCCCCATGGCCGGCAGCATGAAGCCGTCAGGCCCGAACAGCGCCAGGCACACTGCCGCGGCCCCCAGCCCCGCCAGAGCGGGGCGGTGCTCGGGGGAATCCAGCCACTGGCCGGTAAAAATGGACACAAACAGTGCCGTCATCACAAAACTGATGCCCCGGGTGTCGAACCGGGCCGCCGCCCCCAGGGCGCAGCCCAGGGCTGTGGCCAGTACCCAGTAGCTCTGGTTCAGCAGGGACACCGCCCCGTAAAAGCGCCCGGCGTCCAGGCCCGGGGGCACCTGTCCTGCGCTGTTCACCGCAAACGTCTCATCCGTCAGCGCAAAGATCAAATAGGGCCGCCAGGAACCGGCGCCGCGGTACTTCCCCAGCATGGCCACGCCATAAAAAATGTGCCGGGCATTTACCAGCAGCGTCAGGGCAAAGGCGCCCAGCGGGTCGGCTCCTGCCAGCAGAGGCACCGCAGCAAACTGCATGCTGCCGGCATACACCGCAGCGCTCATGCCCACAGCCAGGGCCGCCGGGTAGCCGGCGCTGGCCATCAGCACGCCGTAGGCCGCGCCTAAAAACAAATAACCCGTCAGCACGGGTATCGTGCGTGGAAAAGCCGCGCGCAGGGTTTTCCAATCCAAAGCCTTTCACTTCCCTCGCCCCGGGCCTTCCCCGGGGGCAAATTTCCTCATCAGTATAGCACAAACGGGCAGATTATGCTATAATACCCCATAGGCAACTTTGGCCGGGTGCCGCGGGAATACCTGCCGCGCCCTGCCTTTTAGGCCTGCCGCGCCTTTTCCCTCTCCGGGCGGCGCGGCCCCACCCGGGCGGAGCTGGCGGCACCGTGCGGGCAAAATTCTGCCGCCAGTGCCCGGGGCCCTGCGCGCCCGGGTGCGGAAAGAGTGTACCATGAAAACCAAACGTCTTGTTCGCGCCGCACTGATCGCGGCAATCTATGTGGCCCTGTGCTTCGCCACCCAATCCCTGGCCTACGGGGGCATCCAGTTCCGCTTCAGCGAGGCGCTGACCATTCTGCCCGTGTTCACGCCGGACGCCGTGTGGGCCCTCACCCTGGGCTGCCTGCTGGCCAACACCATCAGTATGAGCCCCTGGGACATGCTGCTGGGCACCCTGGCCACGCTGATCGCCGCGCTGCTCACCCGCCGGCTGCGCCATGTGCGCACCAAAAGCGGCCTGCCCTGGGCCGCCTGCCTGCCGCCCATCTTTGTGAACATGCTGATCGTCGGCCCGGAGATCACCTACATCTTCATGCCCGAGACTGCCAACGCGCCCATGCTGCTGTTCAATATGCTCACCGTGGGCATCGGCCAGGCGGTGTGTGCCGGCGCCATGGGCCTGACGCTGGCCCGCGCTGTGAACAGGACGCCCGTTTTGAAGCGGTGGTTTGAGGACTGAAAGGAAAGGAAGGAGCCCGTGGGATACGACGCTGTGATCTGGGACTGGAACGGCACGCTGCTGGACGATGTGGATTTTTCCCTGAAGCTGCTGAACCGCCTGCTGACGGGCCACGGCTACGCGCCCCTTTCCGGTGGGCTGGCGGCCTACCGGCAGGTGTTCCGCTTTCCCATCAGCGAATATTACAAGGACGTTGGCTTTGATTTTTCCCGCACGCCCTACGAGGCGCTGGCCGAGGAATACATGGCATTGTATGAGCCGGGCAGCCTGGCCTGCCCGCTGCAGCCCGGCGCCCGGCAGGCCCTGGCCGGCCTGAAAGATGCCGGCGTTGTTCAGGTAGTGCTCAGCGCCACCCAGCAGGAGATGCTGCATCGTCAGCTGGCCCACTATGGGCTGGCAGAGGGCACCTTTGCCCAAGTGCTGGGGCTTTCGGATATTCTGGGCGTCAGCAAAGCCCGGCGGGGCCGGGAATGGATGGCCGGCAGCGGCATTGACCCCTCCCGGGCCCTGATGGTGGGCGACACCGACCACGATTGGCAGACTGCCCGGGCCATGGGCGCCGACTGCGTGCTGTACGCCCGGGGCCACCAGGCCCGTCAGGTGCTGATGGCCACCGGAGCACCGGTGATCGACGATCTGGCCCTGCTGGCCGGGTTGGTGCTGGGCTGAGAGAAGGTGCATCGGCAGGCTGCCGGGCAGCGTTTGATGCTGTCTTGCGCGGCATCGCGGAATATACAGATGAGCAATGGAGGCGTCGATGATGGACAATGAGATCGTACAACGTGTGACACAGCAGCGCATGGAACGTGTGGCCGAGGCCCTGCGGGCGAACCGCATGGATACTTACTGTGTGCCCACCGCCGCCCAGGTGCCTGCCCTGGTGGCCCGGCTGCTGCACAAGGGGGACACGGTCGCCGTGGGCGGCAGCGTCAGCCTGCAGCAATGCGGCGTGCTGGAGATGCTGGCCGGCGGGGATTACCGCTATCTGGATCGCTACGCCCCCGGCCTGAGCGGCGAGCAGGTGCAGGAGATCTATCGGGCGGCCTTTTCTGCCGACGCATATCTGGCTTCGGCCAACGCCGTCACCGAGGCTGGCGAGGTGTTCAATGTAGACGGCAACGGGAACCGGGTGGCGGCCATCACCTACGGTCCTAAAAGCGTGATCCTGGTGGTGGGTTGCAACAAACTGGTACGGGATCTGAACGAAGCCGAAACCCGCCTGGAGACCCTGGCCGCCCCGGCCAACGCCGCCCGGCTGCACACAGCCACCCCCTGTGCCTCCACCGGCCGGTGCCAGCACTGCAAATCCCCGGCGCGTATCTGCTGCACTTACACCGTGCTGCGCGCCCAGCGCGTGCCCGGCCGCATCAAAGTCATTCTGGTGGGTGAGCCTCTGGGGTATTGAATCAATACCGCCCTGCAGCAAACGGCGCCGCGCCCTCTCCT
>NZ_CBDTOK010000032.1:0-3848 GCF_965361945.1 Zongyangia sp.
CAATATATTTCCCAAATCTTTTTTCGCTATCTCAGCTCTTTTCCGGCCTCCCGGCCCTCTCTCCGAGACAGCTTGTTTATTTTAGCACATACCTTCCCCACTGTCAACTGTTTTTCGGACATTTTTTTACATTTCCCGATTTTTATACGATTTCTATACAAATAGTTTTTAATCTCCTTTTAACCCCTCCTCTTTATTATACTATTTGAATATTTTCCTATAAAAAAGAAGAATTTTAAAGAAGCATCTTTTCTTTTTTTCTAATTTGTGGTATACTTTTTATCGTTCTCAATTTGAGACGCGCTCGTAGCTCAGCTGGATAGAGCGTTAGACTCCGACTCTAAAGGCCGCAGGTTCGACTCCTGTCGGGCGCACCACCAGGCTGAGCCTGGACGCAATTCGCGTTCCGGGCTCAGTTTTTTTATTTTGTCTATTCACTCGCGTTTATGGTGGGGATCTTTTTTGTACCGTAAGCCCACCAGGCTGAGCCTGGACGCAATTCGCGTTCCGGGCTCAGTTTTTTTATTTTGTCTATCCGCTCGCGTTTATGGTGGGGATCTTTTTTGTACCGTAAGCCCAAGCCGTCGTGAACGACACATAATCTCCGACGGCTTTAAATAAAAACTGTCTCCACTTTTATTCCAGAGGGATGTCCCAGTGGATATTCCTGCCGATGCTGATCCGGGCTTTGATCTTTTACGCCCTATTTCTTTCATTATATAATATACGCCTTAAAATTAAATAAAATATGGCGCATCCTCCTATCTATGCCTTCCTTTTTTAACCTTTAAAGAAACCGCTACAACGTTACTGCTGATTTGAACGACTCGGGTGCATAAATTTACAAAAATTATAGTTCAATTTACATTGTTTATACAAGAATTATATTTTCTATTGACGTTGTCTCATTTTGATGTTACCCTTAACATTAAACGGAGTAAGTTGTCGAAAAACAATCCTCCCATCGCCTGGCCGGGACTTTATAGTCGCGCTTGGTAACTACAAGGCAGGTAACAATTATGGATGTATCATTCTCCTATTTTATCAGCGCCATGGCTTCAAGTCCTGTGCTGCTGGTCACTGTGGTGCTGACGATGGGCGTCATCTTTGTCAATGGATGGACTGACGCTCCCAACGCTATCGCCACTTGCATTACCACACGCTGCATGCGGCCCCGGGTCGCCATTATGCTCAGCGCCGTCTTTAATTTCCTAGGTGTATTGGTCATGACCCACATCAACAGTTCTGTGGCCTCTACCATTAGTAACATGGTGGATTTCGGCGGTGACACCCGGGAGGCACTGATCGCTCTGTGTGCGGCGTTATTTTCCATCGTGGTATACAGCGTTGTAGCCTCTATGTTTGGCATTCCCACCAGCGAAAGCCACAGCTTGATTGCCGGTTTATCCGGTGCTGCCATCGCTATCCAAAACGGCGTTGGCGGCATCAATATGGAGGAATGGGTCAAGGTGTTGTATGGCCTGGTGGCCAGCTTAGCCTTGGGCTTTGGCATCGGCTGGGTGGTCTGCAAAGCCCTTACGATCATTTGCCGTAAAATGGACCGTAGACGCACCAATAAATTTTTCACCGGAGCCGAGGTATTCGGTGCTGCCGCCATGAGCTTTATGCATGGCGCGCAGGACGGCCAGAAATTTATCGGTGTGTTGTTTTTGGGAGTAGCCTTTAGCAACGGGATGAACAGCGTCAGCGGCGTGCTGATTCCTGTCTGGCTGATGCTTTTGTGCAGTGCGGTTATGGGTATCGGTACCAGTGTCGGCGGTGAAAAAATCATCAAAGCAGTAGGCATGGATATGGTCAAGCTGGAAAAGTATCAAGGTTTTGCTGCTGACTTATCGGCGGCGCTGTGTTTGTTATTCTCCAGCCTGTTTGGTATCCCTGTATCCACCACCCACACAAAGACCAGCGCTATCATGGGTGTGGGCGCTGTTAAGCGGCTCTCCGCCATCAACTTCGGCGTAGTCAAAGACATGGTGCTGACCTGGGTGTTCACCTTCCCTGGCTGTGGTCTCATCAGTTTCGTCATGGCCAAATTGTTTATGATGCTGTTCTGAGCAGCTTTTCCATAACAGCCCTAGGACTGTACAGATAAAGGAGCAAAATTATGTCGAAAAAACAAGACAGCTTTTACTATGAAAATTTCAGTGCCTGCGCCGGTTATGCCTGCCAGGCGGCCCACTATCTGGAAGATGTACTAAAAGACTTCGATCCTGAGCGCCTGCACAGCATGTTGGACGAGCTGCATCAGGTAGAGCATGCCGCCGATGAAAAAAAGCACGAGCTTTCCAATGTGTTGGCCCGGGCATTCATTACCCCCATCGAGCGGGAGGACATCATCCTTCTGAGCCAAAGCATTGATGAGATCACCGATAAAATCGAGGATGTCATGCTGCGGCTGTACTGCAACAACATCCAGTCCATCCGGCCTGACGCCATCGAGCTGGGCGCGGTGCTTATCGGCTGCTGCGAGGAGCTGCAGCGGCTGCTGGATGAGTTTTCTGATTTCCGCCGCTCCAAAAAGCTGCGGGAATACATCATCCATATCAACACCTTAGAGGAACAGGCTGACCGATTGTTCATCGACAGTATGCGTTTGCTTCACACCTCTTGCCAGGATCCGTTGACCGTCATCAGCTGGCGGGAAATTTATATCTACCTGGAAAAATGCGCTGACGCCTGTGAGCATGTAGCCGATGCGGTAGAGAGTGTTATTATGAAAAACACCTGATATCGATTAAAAATTTAAAAGGCCCTGTCCGATTTACTCGGACAGGGCCTTTTCTTTTTATATGAGCTGGACGCTATTGGGAGTTTCTCTCCTCTAGGGAAGATCCCGGCCGTTTTTCTTCCTCCCGCCGGCCTTTCTCCTTCCGGGGCGGGAAGACAGCTTCCATGACGAGGACCGGCCCCTCCTGTCCCCAGGCCCGGATTTTCCCCTTGTGGGCATCCACAATGGCCTTGGCTATGGATAATCCCAAGCCGTATCCTCCCGTCTGGGAACTTCGGGACTGATCCCCCCGGTAGAACCGGTCAAACAGGTGCTCCAGGTTCTGGGCGGGAAGAGCTTCCACCGTGTTTTCCACCGCCAGCCGGACAGATTTCCCCTGTTTCTGTAGGGAAAAGTGGATTTTTCCCTGGGCTGGCGCATATTTAAGGGCATTGTCCAGCAGGATGGTCACCAGCTGCCGCAGGGCACTCTCATCACCGTAAAGGGAGATCATGGGCTGAATCTGGGCCGTAAACTCCTTGTCCTGGGTCACAGCCAGGGCCTGGAGGGACTGGGCCGTCTCGGTGACCAGGTCGGAAAAGGGGAATTCGATCATCTGCAGCCGGTGTTGCTCCTCCATTCTGGATAGCTGGATGAGTTCATTGGTCAGGGCTGAGAGCCGTTTTGTCTGTAGCTGGATATCCCGTAGCCACTCATTTTCCCCCAGTTCCATCTCCAGCACCTGGGCGTCAGCGCCAATGATGGTAATGGGGGTTTTAATCTCGTGGCCCGCGTCGGTGATAAACCGCTTCTGTTTCTCATAACTTTCCGAAACAGGGCGGACCATCCACCGGGAGAAAAGGAGGATTAATCCCAGCACCGCCAACAGTCCCAGGGCGCAGATTCCCAGACTTGCCAGCAGAAAGGACCGGAAGGTGGAAAGATTGCGGCCGCAGTCCAGGAAAATTACCCAGATCTCTTCCCCATCTTGATACTGGATAAAACGGTAATTCCTGAGGAAGCCCCGCTCCTTCCCATCTTCCCAAACGCTTTTGGCAAAAGCGATGGCGCTTTCGGTATCCACCGCGGCGATTTTTCCCGTGTCTACTGTGATGATCCCCCC
>NZ_CBDTOK010000033.1:0-7578 GCF_965361945.1 Zongyangia sp.
ATCAACGAGGCGGAAAACCTGATCTTCGACGAAATCGAAAAGGAAGCCTCTCCTCGGATGCTGAAAATCGCCTGCGATTTTTACGGCACCTTGGCCCAGATGGAGGAGTCACAGCTTGCCGCTGCGGATTTTTCCCGGGAAGAGGTGGCTCAGGGCATCCGGGATATCGAGGATCTCTATGGCATCAGCCACCTAGAAAGCATATAGCCCCCGCCTCTTCCCGAGCAAGGAGGGAAAGGGCATAGAAAGCCATCCGCCTCAGGGCAGATGGCTTTTCTCGTTAGTTTTTCTGATGCTTCTGGATCAAGGACACCAGCAAGGGGACATCCACATCGTTGTCCTTGTCATATTTGACCTTATCCAGGTGTCCCCGCAGCTCATTGACCCGCAGGAAAGGAACCGTTTCGTGGACATAAATCTCCGTTTTTTTCTTAAAGGGGGAGAAGATGATCATTGGTTCCATCTGGATTTTGTAGACGTTGTTGGAGGCGAAGATGGTACGGTAGACATCAATATCCTTTTCCAGCTTGGTCAGGCCGTTGGGAATCCGGGTCTTGCGCTGGTTAGGGCTGACATAGGCCCAGGTCTCGTCCTTGGGATTGCCGTAATATTCGCCTGCATAATCCTCGGTTTCAAAGAAGATGATGCCGAAGAAGCCGATCAACATGAGATCGGTATGGGCGGTCCGCCCCTGGATGGAGACGGTGACATCTCGAAGCACCTTAAAATTGCGGACCCCAGCATAACGCCGGAGAATCCGATACGCTCTTTCCCGGACATACCGGCCCTTTTTCATCAGGTACATCCTGCGGATGGCAAAACAGGCAACAATCAATATCAAAACGGCTGCCGCCATACCAAATATCATTAAAATCCATTGTGTTTGCGTCAACGGCATCTTTCATAACCTCTTTATCTCACATGATCACAGCGGCGCCGGCCGCGGCGGGCTGTAACAGATATTCTATCACAAATTCGTCACAAAGAAAATAGCTCGGTACGGATAAATCCCGTTCCCTTTATGAATAAATTGTGAAATTTTCTGGATAGCTTTCTTGTTTTTTCCGGAGCCATGTGAGAAAAAATTGAAATAAAACCTCTGTCTATGCTATACTGGGGAAAACACCTGATAGAAAGAGGGAATTGCAGTGCCACAGCTAAAAAAGGGGCAGCGGGTATATCTCATCGACGAAATCCGGGGATTTGCTATCCTGTGTATGGTGATCTATCACGGGGTCTATGACCTGCTGGCCATCTTTGGGATTTCCTTCCCCTTCTTTTTCTCCCCCCTGATGAACGGAGTCCGGACCTTTTTCGCTGGTACCTTTATCTTTATTTCCGGCACGGCCTGTCAGTTTTCCCACAACAATCTCAAACGGGGCGCCATCTGCCTAGGGCTTGGCCTTGCCATCACCCTGTTTACTGCCCTGTTCCTGCCGGAGGAGCTCATTGTTTTTGGCATTCTCCATATGCTGGGCATCTCTATGATGCTCTTTGGCCTGCTCCGTCCCCTCTTTCAGAAGATCCACCCCATGGTGGGAGCTACCATCATGCTGGTCCTGTTTATCTTTACCTACGGCGTCACCAATGGCTATGTGGGCATCCCCTACTTCTGGGAGATTCCCCTGCCAGACTTCCTTTATTCCACCAGCTATCTATTCCCCCTTGGCTTTATCCCCGCCGGATTTTACTCCGCCGATTATTTTTCCCTCCTGCCCTGGCTTTTCCTCTTCTTTCTGGGCTCCTTCGTGGGGGTCTATGTCAAGGAAGGCAGGTTCCCCGCCCCCTTCTACAGAAAGCACAGCCGGTTTCTCTCCTTTGTGGGCCGCAAGACTCTGATTGTCTATGTCCTGCATCAGCCGGTGCTCTACGGCCTGATGAGCCTCATCGCCCTGTTGCTGCCAAACGCTTAATTTTCAACATCCAAAACGCCCCGAAAGCTTTGGCTTCCGGGGCGTTTTTCTTATTCTTTAATTAAGTATACCTTTGCATTGCCGTCGATGCGGACCATACAGGCCAGCCTGACCCCTCGCTCTACTTCCTCTGGGGTGAGAAGGGCCATCTCCTGCTCGGTCAAGGTGCCCACCAGGCCGGTGGCGATGACCTTGCATCTGCCGCAGGTGACATTGCCGTTGCAGGTGGAATCAATGGGAATCTCGTTTTCCTTCAGCAGGGAGAGCAGATGATCCCCTTTGTTTGCATCGATATATGTAACATGATCTCCGTCATAGACGGTGAGCCGGCAGACCATCAGCCATGCCTCCTCTGTTTTCATTTGTTTTCATTTCTGCTCCTATTTTACCGCATTTGAGGGAGAATAACTAGGGGTTTTTACAAAAAATTTCTCATTCGTTTTTTTCCGCCTTTTCCCCTTTCCATAAAAAAGGGAAGGGCCGCCGCAGCGGCCCTTTGGAGGGGGAAAATTATTTAACCATATAGGTGATGTTATCAACAAGATGGGAAAGGGTTCCCATGGCTTTGTCCATGCCCTTCTTCAGCTTTTTTCGCTGGGGTTTCATGGATTTGCCCGCCATCATATAGGCGGCGGTTCCCACGGCGATGCCTACGGCCGCGCCTTTCATCACGTTGGTCGCAGTTTTGTTCATAGCAGATACCTCCATTATTCAGCTTGGTTGCGGAAACGGCAGCGCCGTGCTTTGCCTGCCGTGCGCTTTTCTCTCTCGTGTTCCCGTCGTAGTTATTGTGTCCCGTTTTTTTGGAGATACTATAAAAAGCAGCCGTCCCTTCCCTGGTATTTTTACCAATTTCACAATGATCCATACACAGCGGCCACAAAATTTATACAATCTGAGACACGAGGGAATTTGACAGAAAAAAGGTGACCTGTTTTCTTGTGAAATGAAATGGTTTCATGCTAGAATGGATGAGGCAACATGGCAAACCTACACAAAAGAGCAAATTTTTTCATAAATTGCCGGCTTTTTGTCAAAGGTTTGATGTAGTCCTATAATCAAATTACATTGCGAATGCAGGTGAAATAGATGAACCACAGACCCATGCGGGTGGCTGCCATCCACGATTTATCCGGCTTTGGCCGTTGTTCCCTCACCGTGATCCTCCCCGTCCTTTCGGCTATGGGGGTCCAGGCTTGTCCCGTCCCCACCGCCGTTTTCTCCACCCATTTGGGCGGGCTGGGAGAGGTGGCCTATCGGGATCTGACCGACTTTATGGAGCCGGCCCTGGCCCATTACCGGCAGCTGGATATTGGCTTTGAAGCCATTTACAGCGGTTTTCTCAGCACCGAGGATCAGATTGGCCATTGCCTCGCCTTTCTGGAAAGCTATCCCGACGCGCTGGCAGTGGTGGATCCGGTGATGGGTGATCACGGCAAGCCCTATAAAAGCCATCCTCCGGCCCTGCAGCTTCGGATGCGGGATCTGGTCAGGGAGGCGGACGTAATCACCCCCAACCTGACCGAGGCCGCTATGCTGCTGGATCAGGACTTCCCCAGTTCCCCCATCACCCGGGCCCAGGGAAAAAGCATGCTGGTCCGGCTTTCAGAGCTGGGACCTGGAAAGGTGGTCATCACCGGGGTCAAGCTGGCCACCGGAGAGATGGCAAATATCGGCTATGACCGGGAGAAAAACGCCTTTTGGGCGGTGGACTGCGACTATGTTCCTGTCTCCTATCCGGGAACAGGGGATATTTTCGCCAGTGTGCTGACCGGCGGTATGCTCACCGGGGACAGCCTGCCCATGGCCATGGACCGTGCCTCCCGTTTTGTGGAGCTGGCCATCAAGACCACCTTTGGCTATGGCAGCGACACCCGCTACGGCGTCATGCTGGAAATGTGTCTGCCAGAGCTGATGAGCCGGGAGGTTCCCCACCGTTATCATATTTTTTAGTCCTCCTGTATCCGCAAAATTTAACAGAAATGGAATGGGACTTTATGCATCAAAAAACGACCACACGGGAGCTTGTGCTCACCGCCCTTTTTGCAGCGCTGTGCTTTCTCGGCACCTACATCAACATCCGGATTCCCTTTCCCGGCGGCGCCGGCAGCGCCATGATCCACTTCGGCAACATCTTCTGCCTCACCGCCGCCTTGGTGTTGGGCGGCGTCAAGGGCGGTTTGGCCGGCGGGCTGGGTATGGGCTTATTTGACCTGATCAGCGGCACCTATGCCCTCTACTCCCCCGGCACCTTTCTCGGCAAATTCCTCACCGGGCTTGTCTGCGGCCTCATCATGCACCGGGGGCACAAGCCTTTCTCCATGAAACGGGGTTTTCTGGCGGCAGGATGCGGCATCCTGGTCAACGTCTTTCTCTCCCCTCTCAACAGCATGATCGTCCTGTCCCTAACCTCCGGCGGTACCACAAAGCCCGTCCTCTTCGCGGCAGTTGGAGACCTGCTGCTCTCCCTTCTCAACGCCGTCATCGCTGTGGTCGTTTCGGTGCCTTTGGCTCGGGGCATCACCCTGGGGCTGGGCAAATCATCAGCCTCCCACCGGTAGGCTGGGAGCCCTTGTCTTTCCCAGGATGGCAGGGTATAATAGGGGACAACAGGTCGGGATTTGACCCGTCTGGCAGAAGGGGGAAATCATCGTGCGCATTGTGGTATTTTCTGATTCCCACCGGGATTTTTTTGCGCTGAAGAAGGCGGTGGACGCCCAGCCGGGAGCCAGTCTCTTCCTCCACCTGGGGGATCACATCCGGGATATGGAGGACTTACAGGACTGCTATCCCGAAAAGGCCATTCTCGGGGTGCCGGGCAACTGTGACTTTGGCAGCGATGCTCCGGTGACCCGGGTCTTTGAGGAGGCTGGGGTCCGCATTGCTATGACCCATGGCCACACCTTAGGCGTCAAGGGTTCCCTGGAGCCGCTGAAAAAATGGGCCCGTCAGGAAGAGGCTCGCATCGTCCTCTTCGGCCATACCCATATCCCTTTGAGCGCTTATGAGGACGGCCTTTACATCCTCAACCCCGGCAGCATCGGCCATCCCCGAGATGGAAGGCCCACTTATGCCATCATTGACATTGTCTCAAACGGTATAGTTACCAACATTATATACTTATAGTATAAAAAAGAGGACAAAATGAAACTGGAACACCTGACAACAAATGACCTGGGACGCCACTGCATTTATCTGGACGAGGTGGATTCCACCAACGAGTATCTCAAAAGGGAGGGCGCTTCCCTCCCCCATGGTATCCTGGTTCTCGCCGGCTGCCAGACAGCGGGCAAGGGCCGGCTGGGACGGCGCTGGGCTGCCACCGACCGGGATGCCCTGGCCATGAGCCTGCTGCTTCGGGATTTTGATGTACAGCGGTTGTCTGCCTTGCCCTTGGTCTGCGGTATGGCGGTGGCGCAGGGGCTGCGGGAGATGACCGGCGGCGACTTTGGTATCAAATGGACCAACGATGTGGTGGCCCAGGGCAAAAAAGTCTGCGGCATCCTCTGCGAATCCAGGCTGATGGGGTCGGGTGCTTTTGCTGTCTGCGGCATCGGCGTCAATCTCATTCAGAATGAGGACTATTTTCACCAGCGGGAACTGCCCTACGCCACTTCGGTGCGCCTTGCCACCGGCGTCAGCCTGTCTCCGGATAAGGCAGCAGCGGCAATCATGAATGAGCTGGAGCCGCTCTATCAATCCTTTGCTGAGAAGGGTTTTTCCTCCCTGCGGGAAGAGTACCGCCGCCAATGTGTGACCTTAGGCCGCCAGGTCCGGGTCACCTATGGAGGTGAGACCCGGGAGGGAGAGGCGCTGGACGTGGCGGAGGATGGAAACCTGATCTGCCGCATCGGCGGGGGTCTGGTCAAAATCGCCGCTGGGGAAGCCTCTGTCCGTGGAATGTATGGATATGTGTAAAAGTCCCTATCTGATATCTCACATTTAGATGACCCTCTGTAACAGCGTTTGTTAGGAAAGGATAAATAAAATGAAACTGATTTCTTGGAATGTCAACGGTCTGCGGGCCTGCCTGGGCAAAGGCTTCATGGACTTCTTTCACCTGGCTCAGGCGGATATTTTCTGTCTGCAGGAGACAAAGATGCAGCAGGGCCAGGCTCAGGTGGAGTTGCCCGGCTATGAGCAATATTGGAACAGCGCCGAGAAAAAAGGCTATTCTGGGACGGCGGTGTTCTGCAAGGAACATCCCCTTCATGTGTCTTATGGCCTGGGGATCCCCGAGCACGACAAGGAGGGGCGGGTCATCACGGCGGAATTTGACCGTTTTATCCTGGTCAATGTCTATACGCCCAACGCCCAGCGGGGACTGACCCGTCTGGACTACCGGATGGCGTGGGAAGACGCTTTCCGGGACTATGTCACCGGTTTGGATCAGCAAAAACCGGTCATCATCTGCGGGGACATGAATGTGGCCCATGAGGAAATCGATCTAAAAAACTATAAAACCAATGTGGGCAACGCCGGTTTCACCATGGAGGAACGGCAGAAAATGACCGAGCTTTTAGAAAACGGTTTTACCGATTCCTTCCGTCACTTTTATCCGGATAAAACTGGGGCCTACTCCTGGTGGTCCTATATGTTCCACGCCCGGGACAACAACGCTGGGTGGCGGATTGACTATTTTCTCGTCTCCAACCGTCTTGTACCGGAAATGAGGGACAGCCTGATCTATTCTGACATTATGGGAAGCGATCACTGTCCTGTGGGCTTAGAAATCTTTGCATAAAAAAATAGCCTTCCATCATGGAAGGCTATTTTATTTATTCGGCCGCACTGTGTGCTTCATAAAACCGGACAGAGGAAATCACCCGGCCTAATATCTGGACGTGGTCAGTATAAATCGGCTCCATGGTATCATTTTCCGGTTGGAGGCGGTAATGCCCATCCTCCTTATAGAACCGTTTAACCGTGGCCTCCTCATCGATGAGGGCGATCACTATGTCCCCGTTCTCCGCTGTTTGGGTTCTGCGGACGATGACATAATCCCCGTTTAAGATGCCGGCGTTGATCATGCTCTCCCCTTTGACCCGCAGCGCATATAAATCCTGCACATTTTTTCTGCCGCTGGGAATATAGCCCAGTATTTCTTCATAAGCCAAAATGGGATTCCCTGCGGTGACCAAGCCCACAATGGGAATTTTGTTTTCAGGGGGAACCTGCGCAGACGGATCTTTCAGCTTCACCGTCCTGTTAAGACCGTTCTTTTTTGAAATATATCCTTTTTCCTCCAGAATGCCCAAGTACTTATGTACCGTAGAGGTGGATCGAATTCCCACTCCAGCTGCAATTTCACGCACTGTCGGGGGAATGTCGTCTCCGCTGTGTTCTCTGAGATACCGCAGAATCTCCTGTTCAAAATCTATCTTCATACGCATCTTTCTCACCTCTACGCAATTCCTTTTTTCTATCATACCACAAACAAACGTTCATTGGCAATGGATAATTCGAAATTTGTCAAAAACACAGGATAAAGAAAAACCACAGCATGGAAACATGCTGTGGTTTTTAAGAAGCCGGCACCGACCTATTTTCCCAGGCAGTCACCCGCCAAGTATTTTCTGCACAGATGAGCTTAACTACTGTGTTCGGGATGGGAACAGGTGGGACCTCATCGCTATAGGCACCGGCAAAGGACAACGGGAAGTCA
>NZ_CBDTOK010000034.1:0-3260 GCF_965361945.1 Zongyangia sp.
AACGGGCTGCTCAATTATCTAAAAAACAACAAATAGAAGGGAGCACCCTACTATGAATAAGAATATTGCGCTGATCAAGGGCGACGGTATTGGACCTGAAATCGTCGGTGAGGCTGTCAAGGTCCTGGACAAAATTGCGCAAACCTATGGCCACCATTTTTCCTACACAGAGGTACTGGCCGGTGGCTGCGCCATTGACGCAACCGGTCATCCCCTGCCCCAGGAATCCATCGAAAAATGCAAGCAAAGTGATAGTGTGCTGTTGGGAGCTGTGGGCGGTCCCAAATGGGATCAGCTAGACGGCAACCTCCGCCCAGAAAAGGCTCTTCTCGGCATCCGCAGCGCTTTGGGCCTTTTCTCCAACATCCGTCCTGCCAAGCTCTTCCCTCCGCTGGCTCACGCTTGTCCCCTGCGCCCCGACATTAGTGGCGGCGGACTGGATCTGGTCATCGTCCGTGAGCTTATCGGCGGCGTATATTTTGGCGAACGGGACACCACGATGAAAAACGGGGAAAAATACGCCTATGATACGATGGGTTATTCCGAGCACGAAATTGAACGGATTGGCCGGGTAGCCTTTGAAATGGCAAGGAAACGCCGGAAAAAGGTGACCAGTGTCGATAAGGCCAATGTGTTGGACAGCTCACGGCTTTGGCGGGAGGTCATGCACCGTCTGGCCCGGGAATACAGCGACGTGGAATACGCTGATATGTTGGTGGATAATACCGCCATGCAGCTGGTGCGCAATCCCGGCCAGTTTGACGTCATCGTCACTGAAAACATGTTTGGCGATATTCTCTCCGATGAGGCCAGTATGATTACCGGTTCTATCGGGATGATCCCCTCCTCTAGCTTAGGCGCAGGGACTCTGGGCATGTATGAGCCCATCCATGGATCCGCTCCGGATATTGCCGGGAAAAATATCGCCAATCCTATTGCTACCATTCTTTCCGCTGCGATGATGCTGAAATACTCCTTCGATATGGCAAAAGAAAGCGATGCTATTGAAGATGCAGTAGCTACAGTCCTTTCGCAGGGATATCGAACCAGTGATATTATGAGTGAAGGTTGTACCCTGCTCTCCTGCACCGAGATGGGAGATCAGATAGCTTCCCTGATCTAGCTAAAAAATAAAGGGACCGAGGAAATATTTCCTCGGTCCCTTTATTTTTTGTTAGATTCTTCCTCGCATAAATACCATCCAACCAGTGAATTCTATAGTAGAGCGCTTTTTATATCATCATATTAGATCACTCTCCGCCCACTGAAACACGGAGGTGTTTGGAGGTGCAATATGGAAAAGAAATTGAGTTGGTTTCGACCTGCATTCACAGCGATTGTATTGACCTTGGCGGGCATCTTTGTCATCTATCTTGTCTATGATATGCTATTTCTGCCTAAGTTACAGATTTCCCAGCGCCAGGTTCTCCACAATTATGCATATAATACCCCTTACTATATTGGTAACATCGCCACAAAAGAAGGATTTCTTTCCCCTACCATCGAAAAAGTCAGCTTTTATGGTGGAACTAACCTATTAAGCTCCCAAGATATTTCGCTTTACCTCTATAAAGGGCAGGAAACTACCCCCTTTCTGACAAGTTCCGCTGACGATTTTGGTGGAAATTTGGTCAGCGCAGAGGGAGAAAAGCTTCCTTCTACCCCCTTTCAGCTGATCTATCTTGTTCGCATATCTCCTGAAAATGAAGGCCGCCTGAAAACCATCAACATGCGGATCACCTTCTCTTACTTTGGCATTATTAAAAAGGACCAACACTATACCATTTCTTTTTTCCTCTGACCTTTATTTTTAGGGCAGCCACCATAGCTGCTCACACACAGCATTTAATTTAAATCTTTACCGATACTTTTCTTCATGACATTTTTTAACTTTTACTTTTTTCGTGCAGAAACTATGAGCATCATGGGCCTTCGCATCTCATCCTTCATTCCCGGTACCGTATCCAGCATAGAAGCCGGGGGCTTTGGTTCCACTACCCGGATCAGTTCAAAGCCATGGTTACATAGACCTTCTAGGTAAGTCGTCAAGGTCCTATGATACTTGATGACTTTTTCACCGAGAAAAACCGCTTCCCTCTTTCCCTCCTCATAATAGTGATCCACAGGAAAGTGGAGAATATTCCCCGCATCATCATAAATCCAGTCCTGGTTGCCATATGCTGTAAACACCGGATGCTCCACCGAAAATACAAAGGAGCCTCCCGGACAGAGATAAGCATTCACCTTGCGAACAATTTCTTCATAATCAGCTACATAATGAAGCGCAAGGGAACTGAGCACAATGTCAAAGCTGTCGTTGGGAAATTTCATGTCTTCCATGGCCAAACAATGGTAGACAACCTGGGAAAAATGTGTCTTTTTTCTGGCAATGTCCAGCATCCGTTGAGAAATGTCAATTCCAACTACAGAGTCTGCTCCCTGCTCCATGGCATAAATACAATGCCATCCATATCCGCATCCCAGATCCAATACCTTCTTTCCACGAAAATCCGGCAACAACTCTTTGAGCGTCTCCCATTCCCCTGCTCCCTGAAGTCCCTGTTTGGAGCGGCTCATTTGGCTGTATTTTTCAAAAAATATAGGATCGTCATATTTATTTTCTTTCATTTGTCATTCTCCAATCTTTCATGTAAAATACTTTTATATGGAATATGTTTGTGATGAGGAAGAATTTTTCCGTCTACGTTTCCCCATATATTGACTTGGACCTATACGACATGATATTCTATATTTACACAAAATAATATGTTTTTCGACTTTTGTTATTCTATGAAGGCTACAGACATAAACATCCGTTTCCTTTTATTTTATAACAGATTCCAATAAATTTTGTCAATCTGCACAACCTGCACTATTAGTTCGTGGTTTTCTGAAGGAACGTGGTATATTCTTCCTTCTGAGGAGGATTGTACTATGTCCCTGAAATCCATTTTTTCTCACGAGGTATATCGAGCCCGCTCTGAACTGGGTTTAACCCAGCAGGAAGTTGCTGACGCCATTTCTATTTCAGTACGGTGGTATCAATATATTGAAAAGGGTGCATCCATTCCTGGATCTATTGTCATGCTTCGGCTGATCTTGTTCCTCAATCTAGATGTCAACACATTTTGGGATGAATCTGAAATTTGTGTTCCTATACGCTATCGATACAGATATGCTCCTGTAAAAGAGTCCCTGTCTTCTCCTGAACTTGGTTCCTATCATTCGGTGGGACTATCTGCCTATCGTTATTCCGATCA
>NZ_CBDTOK010000035.1:0-3918 GCF_965361945.1 Zongyangia sp.
AATATTGGCAGTTGCCTTTAAGTTTTTAAACTGGGCTTTGGCCTGCCAGCTCAGCAGTCCCAAATAACCGGGCTTGTAGGGAATACCAGAACCAAAGTCATGTACATGGGCCTGTTTGCCGTTAATATAGATGGTAAGCACATGCTCTTTGGTCATGACCATCCGCACATTGATGAAATCGGTAGTCATATTTGTATTAGGAACCATGATGTCCTGGAAAGCCATATTGCCGTTTGTCAATGTGGGGTCATTATTTACAAAGGATGCAAGCCTGACCTGGTCCCCTATCTGCCGCATATCCAGGCCGTGGAAGCGGTTGGTCTCCATGTCATAGCCGAAAACCAAGGTGGCGGCATTGCCTTCTATCAGCTTTACATCCACCGAATATTCGAAAGAATCAGCGTAAGCTGTTGTAGAGGGAAGGGTATTATTCCCTCCATCTGTAGGATTCCAATCTTTTTTGTTCAGGGTATAGACACCGTCTTCTATGGTGTAATCTCCTTCCGGAAATTCAAACGTTAATTCTGTAGGTCCTTCTGGTTCTGCTGTAGGAACTACCACGGCGGGAATTTCCGCCGCGGGGATTTCCTCTGCAGGAATTTCCGCTACGGGGATTTCCGCTACGGGGATTTCCGCCGGCTCCACATCAATCGCCATGGCCGGTACCATTCCGGTGAATACGCTGGTCACGACGAAAACCAGAGCAAACAGGAAAGCTCCGATGCGCTTCCCCTTGTGGTGTAGCTGTCTCAATTTTTCTTCCTCCCTTTTTGTCATTTTTATTTGCTTTATTAAAGCAAATAATTAAATAGCTTATGTTTGACATTACTATTTTTTAAAATTTGTGCAATACTTTTGTAACTTATTCTGAAAATTTGTAGGAACGTCTAATTTCTCAAAAGGGAAATTAAATATCATGACATTTAATTTTTTATAAATGTACATAATATTACTAAAAAAATATACAACTTCCATACTAAATATAGTAAGAGTTGTATATAAATAAAAGAAAAAACAAGATAATTAGTATAAACTAACTATAATATTTTTATGATATGATGCATTTGTTGAGAATGATCTTCAAATCAGTATAGGTAAAGAAAAGATAAATATAGGAATTTTTTCCATTTATTAAGGGGGAACTTGACAATATATAGAAAGTATATAAAATGAAAATATAGAAAAATGGTATAGATGGAGGAAAGAACATGGGGAGACGCTTTGTTCATTGGAAAGGGCCGGTGGCTGCAACACTAATTTTAGTTTTGTTTATTGCGGCTGCGAGCTTTATTGTGACGGGGCGGATCAATGAAGCAGAAGAAGCGGTGAGCTTTACACGCTTAGCAGAGGAAGCAGAGGAATTTGCTCATAGTTTAGAACTGAATGTAGATTCTGATCGGGAAAAACTTGGCCTTATAGCGGAGATGATGGCCTCCGATTTGAATGGGCTGGAGGAATTTTTACATTCTTACCGGAGCACAGGGACATTTTTTTCGCGCCTAGAATTGCTTTTGCCAGGTGATGAGGTTGTCACTTCCGATGGTACGCATGTCAATGTATCTGAACAGCTCTCATTTGAAAGGGAGGCTGCCTTAGGCGCCCATATTTCGGACCGGCAGTTGGACTTAAACGGTGAGGACTATGTTGTGCGCCATTTTGTGCCGGTGAAAAGCGAGAACGAAACAATTGCCATGCTCTATGGAGTGATCAAATTGGGAGATCTCGCAAGGAAGCTGCCCTATTCGCCTTACGGTGGAGAAGCGGCGGTGTATGTAATCGATGGAACAACGGGTGACTTTTTAATTGACACATGGCATGACGAGATGGGAAATATTTGGGATCTTGGGGAACGTCCTATGGCGGAGGGATATGACCATGAACGGCTGCGTCAAGGTCTTGTAGATGGGGAAAGCAACTACGTTGTTTTCCTGTCAAATACTACTGGAGAAAATCTGTATTTTTATTATACGCCACTAGGAATTAATCAATGGCGGGTAGCGCTTTCCGTCCCCGAGGCGTTGGTTTTTGCTGGGGCTCGGGATATCCGTCAAATGTTAAATTTCTTTCTTGTTATTGAAGGCCTGTTTTTCCTGGTATATATTTCTTGGCTGGTGTTTTATGTCCGCCGAGAGACGGGAGAAAAACAGCGACAACTGGATGCGCTCAATTACATCTATGATGTAGAGAAGCTACTTTTTAACGCCCATGAGCACCGAGAGAATATCATTCGTTCACTTGAAGTTATTGCGCAGATGCTTCCGGCAAAGCGTGTGGCATTCACTATGATGGGTGGGGACGGGCCCAGTTTGGATTATCTCTGGGAGGTAGGCGGAGAATCTATCCTGGGTCGAACATTGGTAGAAAAAGCTCAGGTGCTTGCCGATCGCTTTACTTCAGGGCATGGGGATATATCTGTACATACACCGCAGGAGGTCCGAGCAATACTGCCAGATGCGCCGGAAAAGATGGGGGATTTGGTGGCTATTCCTGTGGAGGACGCTGATGGTACCCTTCAAGGTATAATTTCTGCTGGCGGTTTGTCAAAGCAAACCGGATGTGCTACCATGCTCAGAAGTGTTGGATTTAGTTTTGCGATGCTTTGCGGAAACATGCGAACTTATCAGGAAATGCAGCGGCAGGGTGAGAGAGATACACTGACAGGGTTATATAATCGCAATCGTTATGAACTGGATTTACCTCGTATCGCTGCAGAATGCCGTGAGGGAATTTGTTGCGCCTTTATTGATGCCAATGGTTTGCATGAGATGAATAATGACCGGGGACATGAGGTAGGTGACGATATGTTGCGGGCGATCGCTGAAGAAATTCGCAATCGTTTTGACTCCAAGCACGCTTATCGATTGGGTGGTGACGAATTTGTTATTTTCGCCGTTGACGAAGTAGAACCGAAAATTATCCATCACAGTCGAACTATGACTATCGCGCTAGAGCAAAAGGGATATCACATTTCTGTTGGGGTGGCTTGGATTTCGGCCCCTGTGAAGGATCTGGAAGCACTCGTCAAAGCGGCGGAGAAGCGGATGTACAAAGCCAAACAGAAATACTATAGCAATCCAGATCATGATCGTCGTGCAAGAAGATAAAAGGGAATGAGTAGGAGATACGGCGACTCTTCAGAGTAAAGGCCAACACATCGGGGGACGATGTGAAAGCACAGTTCCCTGCCAAGTTAAAGGTGAAGCAGCTGGATAATGTCAGGAAAGTGGTGGAGTCTCGATTAGATGGACCTTTCTGTTCCCACGATGAATGTGGCAATAGCAAAAAAGAGAACCTGTATTCTGGTGACCACAGCGTGATCCCAGGAGCGCTGGTAGTCCTGGCACCGAGTGCGGGCGCCGCGGTTCTTCTCATCCGTAAAAGAAAATAATATATTTCTTAATGAATTAGAACAGCAGATCGGATAGGCAGGTGATCCATTCTATAGAAATATTTTGATAAAAATTTGATGCGCTAATTATTAAAAATAGAGAATATTTCTCTTCTTGTTGACAGAAATACGGTGATATTTTACAGTGACTTTGAGCCATCTTATGAGTGTGCTCATATTTGGACAGGAGGAGAAGAAATGTCGAGAAAGAAACGCTGGATGATGAAAAGCACAGCGGTGGTTCTGGCCGTTTGGATGGCGCTGGCCTCTTTGGTGACGGGAACCCCGGTGTTTGCGGCGTTGGATGAAAACGACGCGGCAAAATGGAACACCAATCTGGAAACGGTCCAGCCGGTGGGGTCGGAACTGACCTATACCGACGAAGGACTGCTGGTGGAGCGGGGGAGCGACAATGACGCGGCTGCCATCAGCTCCACCCGTGTGGATGGATCGTTTGTGTTCGAAACGGACGTGACCTTCAAAAGGGGCAACGTGGTCAATTTGATCTTCGGGGCCCAGAATGGGGACAG
>NZ_CBDTOK010000036.1:0-10520 GCF_965361945.1 Zongyangia sp.
AAAACAAAAAAAAAGGATGGCGCGCTCAGAGAACCACCCCCTTCTGTGTTTTTAGGCCCGATCCCTATTCTGTTTTTTCTGATACACCATATTGGTCTGTAAACTTACAGGGGTAATCATTACAGGAAGTACAAGCCTTGACGTGACGTCTACGCGCGCAGTTGCGCATCTCGCACCCGGCGCACATCTTTTCAGGAACGATATCGGATTGACACCCTCCACATCTCATCTCCTCTTTCTCAAAAACGCAGTCCACTGTTGAATATTCTCGGGCAGTTCTCTCCATCAGCGCCTTATCTCCTGTGTGAAATGCAATATAAAGCGGACATTCATTACATTGAAGACCACAATATCCTGTAGAGTTCATCGTTTCTCCTCCATCTGGACCAAAAAGCCCATAAGGTTATCTACCGTTAAATAAAGATCTTCTCTGCTTCTTTCTTTAAGCTTCTCAAAAGGGGCTGCAATTCGGTTGATGCTAAAAATTCCAGATACCCCTTGAGTGTAGACTTCTTCTAAATTATCTCCAATATCCCCCACAATTGCCACAAGTGGGATGCCTAAGGTTTGCGCTCGTTTGGCAGTACCTATCACTACTTTGCCTCGCAGGCTTTGCCCATCAATTTTGCCCTCACCAGTGAGAATCAAATCTGCTCCAGATGCCTGACGGTCAAAATTCACAGTATCAAGAACCGTATCAATTCCCATTTGAAGCCGTGCATCAAAAAAGGCTGCCATGCCTCCACCCATGCCGCCCGCTGCTCCTGCTCCAGGTAATTCTACAATATCTTTTCCCAGGTCCCGCAAAATGATTTTTCCAAGATGGGCGAGTCCCAGATCAAGACGGAAGACCATTTCTGTATCCGCCCCCTTTTGTGGACCAAAAACTGCCGCAGCACCTGTAGTTCCACAGAGAGGATTATCAATGTCGCACATGGTAACGATTTCTACTCCAGAAAAGAGTTTTTTAGCTGCGGAAATATCAATGTGGGCAATGTCTCCCAGTGTCTCGCCTACGGGCACAAATGAAACTCCTTCTTTGTTATAAAAACGTACCCCTGCGGCTGCTGCAGCCCCGCATCCCCCGTCATTGGTAGCGCTTCCGCCAAGGCCTACAATAATTTTTCTGCAGCCGCGCTGTACGGCATGACAAAGAAGTTGTCCCACTCCGTAAGTAGTAGTTTTCGCTGGATTTTTGCGATCTCCTACTAAGGGCAGGCCGGCACACGCTGCCATTTCAATAACCGCAGTATCCTTCCCTATCTTTCCGTAAAATCCGGTCATCTCCTTAAAATAAGGTCCTTTGACATTGATCGAGATTTTTTCTCCTCCCATAGCCGCCAGAAAGCAATCGACACTTCCCTCTCCTCCGTCGGCCACCGGAATGGATATGATCTGCGCCTCTGGGAAGTGCCTGCGGATTGCCCTTTCCATCAGTTCACATATTTCTGTAGAAGTCATTGTGCCCTTAAAAGAGTCGGGAACTAGAACGAATTTTTTCATGCCAGCTTTCCTTTCCCATTTTTCTCCATTGTAAAACAGAGGTGTTCAGTTGTAAAGTTTAAAATTTTGAAATGCGGCGGGAACATGGCTCTCACTAAAAGCAAAAGAGGCAAGCTATCATTTCAATATAGCTTGCCTCTTTTGCTTCATTAGAGTTCTCACTTACAAACGCTTTTTCTCCACTTTAAAGCCTTCACCAAATACTTCTGAAGTATCCAGCGCGATAATAAATGCGTTAGGGTCGCTTTCCAACGTGATTTGTTTAAGCCTATAAAACTGATTTGGACGGACAGCGCACATGATGATCTTCTTTGGATCCCCTGTATATGCGCCCTCTCCTGCTAACAGTGTTACACCGCGGTCGAGGCCTTCCAGGATAGTTTGTGCCACCTGATCCGGTATATCGGACACCACCATGACCATTTTGCCCCGATCCATCCCATAAAGTACAACATCAATCATTACTGAACTAGAGAAAATGCACACCGCACCATAAAGAGCTGACTCCATACTCCCATAGACAGCTGCTGCAATCAAAAGCACCACACAATCGATCAATAGCATTAATCTTCCCATCTGCATATGAGGCCATCTTCTTTGCAACAGTCGAGCTACAATATCGGTGCCACCAGTGGTAGATCCCCGCATAAAAATGATGCCGAGACCAATACCTAAAATAACGCCGCCTGCCAGGGAGGCCATTACCATGTCTCCGGTAAAAACTGGCATACCTCTAGTAACAACATCGATCATCAAGGTAGAAAGCCCCACAGTGATCAATGTGCGCAAGGTAAATCGCCTTCCGATAAAACGAAATCCCAGCAGAAGTAAAGGAACGTTGATCAAAAATGATAAAGCTCCGATAGGTAAACCCGTCAAATAGCTAATTACGGTTGCAAGTCCGGTTACACCGCCCGGTGCGATCTCATTGGGAGCTGTAAAAATATGGACAGCAATTGCATATAAAAAGGTCCCGATTATGTCACTACAGACGTCAAGCAAGAGATGTATCTTTTTATTGCCACTATTTAAGATCGCATGCATGAGAAAGTCTCCTTATCGGGCCCAAAACTTTTTATTGGTTATCTGCCGTGTTTCTGTCTTTCTCCGTCTGAGCATCTAATCCAGATGATATGATGTCAAAAAGCTGTCTAATACGATCCAGTTCTCCCTTGAGGTACAAATAGCCAAACAGGGCTTCTACTCCAGTAGCCCTTCTATATTCACAAGGATCCGCGTTTTTCGGTACGGTAGAAGAATGACTATTTCTTCCCCGCTTCAGGATAGAAAGCTCTTCTTCACTCAATATGGGCTCAATCAGCTCATATCCCAATGACTGCGCCGATGCCCGTACCCTAGAAACGGACATTTTATGCAATTTATAAACCGGCGCATTAGGAGTTCTCTGCAACAGCTGTTCTCGTACCATAAGTTCATAAACAGCGTCTCCTACAAATGCTAAACTAATGGGGCCTAACTGTTTCGGATTCATTGGTGTCGATAATAAGTCTAACGTAAGCATTCTCCTTTTCGCTTCTAACGGACATAATCAAATTCCAGATCATAGATACTTACAGTGTCTCCCTCTTGTACTCCCATTTCCTCCAACTTATCGATGATACCGCTTTCTCTCAGAACCCTCTGGAAATATTGGAGGGACTCATAATCGTCCATATTTACTGTGGACAAAATCGGAATCAGCCACTCAGCTTCCACCTCAAAAATTCCCTCGCGTTTGCGGACTTCGAACTTGTCCCGTCCAGTGGGTGCAAAAATTTCCACCGGAAGCGGTTCTGGCTCGTAGCGAAGAATTGGAGGCAGTTGATCCAACTGCGCAGCCACCTCATTTATCAGCGCATCCACGCCAGTGCGGGTAGCCGCAGAAATTGGGAAAAAGGGAATTTGTTTTTTCTCTATATACTGGCGAAAAGCCGCAATCTGTTCCTCGTTAGCCAAATCGCATTTATTGGCGGCCACTATTTGTGGGCGTTTTGCAAGTTCTTCATCAAAATTTTTAAGCTCTTGGTTAATCTTTTCAAAGTCTTCGATGGGATCTCTTCCCTCAATACCCGAAACATCCACTAAATGGACAATGAGCCTGCAACGTTCTACATGACGTAGGAACTCGTGCCCCAGCCCTATTCCCTCGCTGGCCCCTTCAATCAGGCCTGGAATATCTGCCATAACAAAGGACTTTTCTTCATCAACCCGCACAACACCTAAAACTGGTGTCAGCGTCGTAAAATGATAATTGGCAATTTGGGGTTTTGCCTCACTGACCACCGAAATCAGAGATGATTTTCCCACATTTGGAAATCCTACCAATCCGACATCTGCCAGAAGCTTGAGTTCCAGTGTCAACTCAAAGCATTCTCCCGGCATGCCAGGTTTTGAAAAGCGAGGGATTTGTCGGGTGGGGGTCGCAAAATGTTGATTTCCCCAACCGCCTTTTCCTCCTTTGGCGACGACAACTGGTTCTTTGGTGGATAGATCCGCCATGATGCGTCCCGAGTTTGCTTCTTTGATTACTGTACCCAAAGGTACCTTAATAACCAAGGGTTCGGCGCTTTTCCCTGTACACCGCTTCTTTGATCCAGGCTCACCATTGGGCGCTACATAGTTCTTACGATACTTAAAATCCACTAGCGTGGAAAGATTCGTATCCGCTTGAAAAACAATATCACCGCCTCGACCTCCGTCACCGCCATCAGGTCCACCGGCTGCCACATACTTTTCCCTATGGAAAGAAACCGCACCGTTTCCTCCATTTCCTGCCTTAACCTTGATTTTTACTTTGTCGATAAACATTGCTCTCCACTGCCATTTCTCCGCGCAAAGGCATTCTTGCCATTTTGTGCGCGGCCAAAACAGCAAGAGAAGCTCTAGATTTATTGTACCACCCAGCCAGATGGACATACAAGTATAGAATAAAAAAGAAAGCTTTCTATTTTCATTCGAGTTATAATAAAAAATCCCGGACAAAAGCCCGGGATTTTTGCATCTGTTGCTGTGAACTTATGCCTCTACGGGATAGACGCTGACCTTTTTACGGTCGCGGCCCAGGCGCTCAAATTTAACCTTGCCGCTTACGGTTGCAAACAGTGTATCATCACTGCCGCGGCCAACGTTTTCACCAGCATGGATATGGGTACCTCTCTGGCGAACCAAAATGTTTCCTGCCAGAACAAACTGACCGTCACCACGTTTTACACCCAGTCTTTTGGACTCGGAATCACGGCCGTTCTTTGTGGAACCAACACCTTTTTTATGAGCAAAAAATTGCAGGCTAATCTTCAGCATTGCATTACACCTCCGAAACATTGACTGAAATTGTGTTTGGATATGCTTCCGATAGCAGGTTGAGCTGAAGCAAAAAAGCTCTCATAAAGTCCTCAGCCCGCTGATCAGAAACCATGAGTTTCAGTGAAATCCAATTTTCTTCTACCTTGACCTGCGCTTTAGCACCTACGACTTCCGTAATGCCATTAGCCGTCAGTTGTAGAGCGGAGGAAACTCCAGCGCAAACGATGTCTTCCCCTGCGTTGGCAAAGCCAGCATGTCCAGAGACATCAAACGCAACAAGTTTTCCATCCTTTTGGGTAAACTTTGCAGTTACCATTCTTATGCGTTAATAGACTGAATCTCAACTTTGGTATAGGGCTGTCTATGACCCATTTTGCGCTTGGAATCCTTTTTAGGACGATAGGTAAGTACTGTAACCTTCTTGCCCTTGCCGTTTTTCAGGACTTTTGCAGTTACTTTTGCACCTTCCACAGTGGGGGTACCTACTACGATACCGTCGTCTTTTCCAACAGCACAAACTTTGTCAAACTCAACTACTGCGTCGACGTCAGCCTGCAGCTTTTCGATGAAAACAACATCACCCTCACTGACGCGATACTGTTTTCCACCAGTCTCGATAATTGCGTACATAGATGTATCCTCTTTCTTTAGTCTCGCTACTACTAAGGCGGGGATAAGCCCACTTTGTGCCCAGAGTATGCGGCATTACATATCATACCAAACTCCTGGCAATAAGTCAAGCATTTTTCATTCTCATCCATCGTTTTTGTAGCCTTCAGAGCGATTTTCTTTTTCCGTACCAGCAGATGCCGGAAACCAGATTTGTCTCCTCCGCTTCCCGCTAATTTATTTGCGTGCAGCACGTTCTTTTGCCGCCGTCAGCGTATTTTTCATCAGCATAGAGATGGTCATCGGTCCTACGCCGCCCGGAACAGGAGTTAAATATCCAGCGACTTCCTTTACATTTTCAAAATCCACATCACCACAAAGTTTCCCGTTCTCATCTCGATCCATGCCCACATCAATGACAATAGCTCCAGGCTTTACCATATCTGCCTTGACAAATTTGGCGATTCCGACTGCTGCAATCAAAATATCCGCCCTGCGGCAGACCTCAGGCAGGTTCTTCGTCCGGGAATGGCAGATGGTGACGGTAGCATTCTTATGAAGCATCAGCATTGCCATTGGCTTTCCAACAATGTTGGAACGTCCAATGACCACACATTCCTTTCCTGTCACATCCACACCGATGGAATCGATCAGCTCTACAATTCCGGCAGGAGTGCATGGCAAAAAGCTGTAGTTGCCGATCATAATTTTTCCCACATTCTGTTCATGGAAAGCATCCACATCCTTTTTAGGAGAAATAGCTTCAATGACCGCCTTTTCATCGATGTGCTTTGGCAAAGGTAGCTGGACCAGAATCCCATCAATCTCCTCACGGCTGTTGAGTTCTTTCACAAGCTTTACCAGTTCCTCTTGGGTAGTTTCAGCGGAAAGCGCGTGTTCTTCCGAATAGAAACCTACCTCCGCGCATGCTTTCTTTTTATTGTTGACATAAACTCTGGAAGCAGGATCATCTCCTACAATCACTACCGCCAATCCTGGGGTAATCCCTGTCTTTTCTTTCAGTTCTTTTGTCTCGACTGCAATCTTCTCCCGAGTCTGCTGAGAGACCGCCTTCCCATCAATAATTACAGCACTATTCGCCATCAGTTTCTTCCTCCTCATGTTTGTCTTGTTCTTTCTCTTCTTCTACTATTTCTTCGGATTTATCCGCTTCGACCTCTTGGCTATCATCTTTAGAGGCGCTATTTTCTTCTGATAGGATGATGCCAATTGATGCGTCGTTAGTACCTGCCTTCTTCACCAGTTTTTTATATGCTTTATAGCCATGAGCCAAAATATATTGAGACTCTGAAGTATTGACATAAAGCGTCTCTTGGCTATCGATCCCAGACTTTCTCAGACGATAGCAAGTATAAATCCATATAGCCAGCGCAGCCAATACAAAAAGCGCGGCTAACAGCTGGGAAATACGAATGCGCCCTAACATCAGACTATCTGTCCGCAGTCCCTCGATGACAAAGCGTCCTGCTCCATACCACATACTGTAGAACAGGAATATTTCTCCATCAAACCGGCGATGCTTGACATAAAAATGGAGCAAAACAAAACCTAAAATACACCAAAGGGATTCGTATAAAAAGCAGGGATGAACCATGCCGGTAGGATCGATCTGCATCCCTTGTGCGGTCAATTGGTCCAAATGTTGTGTCAGGTAGTTTTCTATGGTAGGGCTGGTCATTCCCCAGGGTAAGGTGGTATTGCAGCCAAAAGCCTCAACATTGACAAAGTTACCCCAACGTCCAATGCCCTGGCCGATGAGAAATCCGAGAGACACCAGGTCAAGAGTAGGCAGCAGCTTTACTCCACGTATTTTGCAGGCGATAGCGCCGAAAATCACTGCGCCAATGAGGCCACCATAGATACCCATACCGCCTTCCCAAGTCTTAAAAATGCTAAGTAGGTCATCTTTATAAATATCCCAGGAAAATACGACGTAATAAAGTCTTGCGCATATTACGCCACCAATGAGGCCGATAATAACAACGTCAATAAGCCTGTCCAAATCTAAACCAAACTTTTTGCATCGATAGGATGCGTATAAAACAGCCAATAAAAATCCGGCGGCAATAATGATACCGTACCAGTAAATAGAAAAATTCCCGATCTGAAAAGCTACGTTATTAAAAGAAAAATGCAGTCCAAGCCCTGGAAAATCCACCATCTGCTGCATATGTACAGCTCCTTTCCCAGCGCGGGAATCTTCCCGCGCGTCTCTTATAAAACTGAAAATGAATCCTCTTTCACGATCAATACGCTAATTCCCGGTCGTATTCACAATAGAAACTGTGCCATATGATTCACACAGCATGTTCATAAAGCGCTCATTTGCTTCTTCATAAGTCATATTGGCAACCATTTCTACAATATCATAGATGCCACAACCACCAAAATGGGCCGTAACCATTGCAGAACTGAGGATTTCTACACTTTCAAAAGCCCGGACATAGCGGCCATAAACACAGCGCTTACTGCGCTCAAACTCCTCCTTGGGGAGTCCTGTTTTCTTCATCTCCGCAATACTTTCGCAAAGTCTTCTATATACTTCATCGGGATTTTCCGATTCGCCGGAAAAGATGGAGCAGAGATACCCTTCTCCAGAAAAAACTTCTGTTCCAAATGTCTGGTTAATCAGACCCGCATCATAAAGCTCTCTGTATGTTTGTGAGCTTTCTCCCGCAACCACATCCAAGATCACTTCGTTGAGTAGATCGCCTTTCATAAAGCCCGCTTTGTCATCTGGAGTTTCCTTGAATCCGATACTAAACAAAGGCGTTGCTACGTCCAATTTTTGTACATGCCGTTTGGACAGGATCTCCTTCGGTTCTATCACCGGTGCATTTTCAATCTGGATTTCTGGAGCTGTAGGAAGCATTCTATCGCAGCATTCTAATACAGTATCGATATCAAAGTTGCCTGCAATAGCAAGCACCATGTTGCGCAGGTTATAGAAGGTATTGTAGCAGCTATAAAGGGTATCTGCTGTAATTTCAGCAATAGATTCCACCGTTCCCGCAATGTCAATCTTGACTGGATGATTTTGATACAAGCTTTCCAGCATATTAAATAGCACCCGCCAGTCGGGGCTATCGTCATACATTTTGATCTCCTGACCAATAATACCCTGCTCTTTCTCTACTGATTCCTTGGTGAAATAGGGACGGGTTACCAGATCCAAAAGGATTTCCAGAGAAGGTTTAAAATTCTGAGTGCAAGAGAAAAGATAGCAAGTTTTATCAAAAGAGGTAAATGCATTGGCGGATGCACCCGTCTTCGCATATTTTGCAAAGGCATCCCCGTCCTCTTTCTCAAACATTTTATGCTCCAAAAAGTGGGCAACACCTGCCGGTACAGTAGTAAAAGGAGCATCCGGTGCAGTTTTAAAGGTGTTATTGATGGAGCCAAAATTGGTCCCAAATAAGGCGTAGGCACTGGAATAACCTTGCAACGGATACAAAAGCAGGGTCAAACCACTTTTATGCTGAATTTTTGTATAGGACTCACCCAGACGTTCGTTTTTGATAATCTCCCTATTCATGGTCTTCGCCTCCCCTTCCAGTAAGGTAATAAACAGTATCAAGCTGCACCTGGCTTGCCGCTTCAACCACTTCCTCCCGGGTTACCTTATCAATCATATCAGCTTCCTCTTGGGGAGAGCGGTATTCTCCTGTGATAATTTGGCCCAGATACCATCCTTCAATTCCTGCCAAGGAATCCCCAATATGGTCAAAGGAATTGCGCAGACTCAATTTCGCAGCGTCAAATTCTTCTTGGGTGTATTCGTCTCTCTTCATAATGTCTAACTGCTTTAAGATCTCGTCATATGCTTTTTGCCTATTCTGATCTTCAATTCCGCAATCAACCATCACAGTACCCTTGGCTCTATCAAACCGGGCAGCGCAGTAATAACAAAGGCTTAGCTTTTCCCTGACGTTGAGAAACAAACGTGAAAAAGGAGTCCCACCATAAATTGCCACCATCAGCCTTGCGGCAGCAAGCTTTCTTTGGTCGCCACTGATACCGGTAGTAAAGCCTAACACCATCTTCGCTTGGGTTACATCCAATTGATCTGTAACTTGTTTGACCTCTCCCCCGCTTGCTTTTACCCGCATCTCTGGCAGGGCAGTTCCTCCACGCTGGATCTTTGAAAAAGCATGAGAAAAGATGCTTTCCGCTACAGCAGGGTCTCCTGCGCCACAGAAAAGTATCTCTACCTGTGCTGTTTCGATCAAGCGCTGATAGGCTGCATATGCGGTTTCTGGCGTTATTTTTTCAGCCATTTCCTCACTGCCATAACGTCCCACACCAGCCGGTTCTCCAGCAAACATAATCTGGGTACAACGGTTAATGGCATAGCTTCGTTTTTCGTTAATTTCCGCCTGGATAGATGCAATCAAATATTTCTTTTCCAGCTCGACATCTGTAGGATCGAAATGGCCATCCACCAATTTAGGCTCCAGCAAGAGACCACAAAGCAGTTCACAACACGCTTTGATAATCTGCTCGTTCTCCATAGTAAAGCGATCGTCCAAGCTCTGGACGGACAGGTTAATGATTTGATCGTCGCCGACTTTTCGCACATCAGCATCCAACGCCGCTCCATAGAGAGAGGCCAACCGTCGATTTAGTTCGGTAAAATCAGGACAGCCTGCATAACCTTTGCGCAGAATAAACGGTACGATAGCGTTCTGGGCCGCGGTTTCATGATGAAGGGTGGTGATTAGATTGACAGAAATACGGTTTGATTTAAACTTTTCATCGCGTACGGCGTTAAAAAACACTCGGTCTAGGAGTTTCGTCCTTTTCAAGGTCTGCTCCATCTTTTCTATCTCCTCCAACTGGATTTACGGGCAAAGCTCGCATTTCTTTTCTATCATACTATTTTTCCCAAAGATTATCAATTGCTTTTGCCCTCGTTCATTTTTTGTTTACGAGGTGCGATAGTTGGATATAACACCGGAAACAATGCTCCTCTACCGCTTGCAGGCTGTTCGTCCGAGGAGAGAATCAATCGGATACCCACAGGACGTCGGGGAGGAAGCTTCTTTGGTGGTCTGATCGTTACCCAGGAATCCAAATTGGATAGT
>NZ_CBDTOK010000037.1:0-47003 GCF_965361945.1 Zongyangia sp.
AGTTCATTTTTTATTCATAATAGTCTTGAGAAATAGGGTAGGTTATGTTATGATACAAACAACAAAGAAACGTGTCAAAATGTACACGTTCTTAAAGTAAATATGGAAGAAGGAGTGCTGAAAATGGAAACTGTTCAACAAAATGTATCGCAAAATACCCCCAATTTTTCTGCGCCGGTAGGCCAGCTCAAAACAAACCGAGGATTGGCAAAGTATATTCTTCTTGGAATAATTACTTTGGGAATCTACCCCATTGTGGTCATGTCCTCAATTTCCAGCGATATCAATATTATTGCCGGGCGCTATGATGGAAAGCGGACTATGCACTATTGCCTGCTTATCTTCCTGGTTAGTTGGCTTACCTTGGGTATCGGCGTGCTGGTCTGGTATCACAATTTATCCTCCCGCATTGGCAATGAGCTTCGCCGCAGAAATATTTCCTATCAGTTTGGGGCGGGCAGCTACTGGGGATGGTCCATCCTGGGCGCGCTCATCGTTGTAGGACCTTTTATTTATATTTATAAACTACTCAAAGCAATGAATCTTTTGTCGTCTCATTATAATGTCAATGGATGACTTATAACCGTAGATTACCTGCATGTACAATTCAATTGTATAACTTGGAGGAAGTACCATGGCATTTTGGGATAATCTAACACAAAAGGCTTCTCAAACCACGGCAAAGGCTGTGCAAAAAGCAAAGGATCTATCAGAGGTAGCAAAACTTAACTCCCTTATAACTACGGAAGAGGGGAAAATTAACAATACTTATTCCCAAATCGGGAAGCTATATATGTCCCTGCATTTACAAGATTACGAAGATGAGTTTTCTGGGATGATTAACTCCATCATCGAATCTGAACAAAAAATTCGGGACTATCAGCAGCAGATTCAAGATATCAAAGGAATACAAAAATGCCCAAATTGTGGCGCCGAGGTGGCATCTGGCTTGGCTTTCTGTGGCTCCTGTGGCGCTTCCATGCCCAAAGATCCGTCTGTTACCTCAAACGTTGATCTCGTCCAGTGTGAAAGCTGCGGTGCCATGATCAAAGGGGAAATGCAATTTTGCACCAACTGTGGTAAGCCCTTGCGCCAAGAGCCCAAGCATCCGCCGGCAGAATCCAGTCCCTATATCTCTGAATGTATCTGTCCCCATTGTGGCGCGAAATTAGAGGACGCTGTATCTTTCTGTACGGAGTGTGGCACAAAACTACGATAGTTTCCCCACAACCTTGGCAGTGTTCAACAATCTCCGAAGGGAAAGAAAGGGATCATCTCTTAATTATTCTTAACGTGAAATCGAGGAAGGGAAAAGATACGGATAAGTTTTGCGGGAAATGCGGCGCGCCCTTAAACGGCGGGAAATTCTGTCCGAATTGCGGGGCACAGGTGGAAGGTGCTCCTTCCCCTACGCCCGATAAGGCCGAGCGGCTCCTTGTCTCCACCCAATCCAGCCGCACTGCCCTGAAAAGCTTTCAGATTGTTTTTTTAACCCTTTACTATGTTATTGTGCTCATTCTCCTGCTGATGATTTTCACCCATTGGTCTGAATATATGATCAGAACGGGCCTGATCGGCTTGGATCTCTTCGACAGCATCGACATAGGACATTTCCTTGGTTTTGCCGTCATTCCTTTGCTTTTATGTCTGCCTATTGCGTCTATACGTTCTGTCATCGTCACCTTTTGTCAGGACAAGTCTTATTTAAATGTATATGAAAGCCACCTTGAAGGGGTAACAGCCTTATCCTATACAGAGGCCATGACAAAATTCCGGCTGCACTATCGTGAAATACTGAATGTGGCTGAGTCGGGACAGCACATTGTGATTTATACCTCCTATGCAACCTATGAAGTCCTGGCAAAGAATAACCGGGTGGAAGCACTCCGGGAAATATCCCGGAGATTACCCCATCGCCCTGAAGAACCTTCATCAGCGGCCAGCAATACCTACAACTGAAAATTTAGGAGGAAAAAATATGCCTTTTTGCGGAAAATGTGGCGCACCCTTAGACGGCGGGAAATTCTGCCCCAACTGCGGTGCAAAAACGGAATCTACACCACTGGTTGCCGGTGGCGCGGCGGCTATAAACTCACCTAAAAAGACCGGAGGGAAGCGCAGGATGGCTATCATAGCGGCCGTCATTGCAGCTATTGCCATTGCCGTCATCTTGGGAGCTTTTCTGCTTCCTGGAAGGAGCTATGAGTCCACTGTAGAAAAATTTGTGGACGCCCAATTCAGTGCCGACATGGAATCTGCTATTAACCTCATGCCTAAAAAGTTTATCGACTATCAGATGGAGCAGGACGGATATGATTCCGATGATTTTGACGAAGTGGTCGATGACCTCAACGGTCAGATTCAAGATCAATTGGACTCGTTCGACCAGCATCTAGGCGAAGGGTGGAAAATCTCCCATGAAATTGTCGATGCCGGGGAGATAGATCGTGAAGAATTAGAACGCACTAAAGACGCATATGCAGATATAGGGATCAAGGTATCTGCCGCGAAAACTGCGGAGGTAGAAATAACAATTACAGCGGATGAAACAGAGGTCAGTAACACATTGGAGATTCCTCTCGTCAAGGTAGGACGTTCCTGGTATCTGGATGGTATGCGTATTGGCAACCTTATTTAAATGTTGCTAATCCTCTGTGTCGAAGTTCATCACAGTAATATTTTGTCAAAAAATTCCGCAATATTACTACGAGTGATAGGAAGTAGCTGAATGTCATCTATCCCTGTCGATTTGTAAGGAGGAAAAAATATGCCTTTTTGTGGAAAATGTGGTGCACCCTTAAACGGGGAGGAAACCTGCCCCAACTGCGGTGCAAAAACGGAATCTACGCCACTGGTTGCCGGTGGCGCGGCGGCTATAAACTCACCTAAAAAGACCGGCCTTTGGAAAATCATCATAGCGGCGGCATTGATCATAGCCGTCATGGTATGGATTTTTACCAGTTGCTCTTCTACTGTCGACGTACCCTGCGATTGGTGCGGAAAGACTCCATCGGTGGCATATCAAACCAGTGACGGATCAGATGCTTATGTCTGCAAGGATTGTAGCAAGGTCTGCGCACTATGCGGTGAAAAAGCTACTAAACACTATGAAAATCTTTTAGGCATGGTGATCTTCGTCTGCAACGACTGCTATGGAATGGCAACAAACTAATTAAAGGAGTGCTTTAAGATGAAAAAAAAGAGTTTATTGCGCATATTAAGCGCGCTGCTTCTTATAACTTTATTATTAACCGGTTGTGGTCCGAAATCTCCTGATGAGTTAATTGTGGGGCGGTGGGTTTTTGAGGAAGATACGACCACAGGTTTTGAGTTTTTCTCAGACGGGGATGCGGTCGGATTTAACGGAGATGACACATATGAAGCGAATTGGAGTATTTCGGAAGATAGTTTGAAACTATCTAATCCTTATGGAGATGACATGCTATTAATGAATATCGAGGATCTGACGGAGGATCGTTTAGTTCTTTCTGCCGAAGGTCAAGAGCTTGTTTTATTGAAGGAATAATATTGAAAGGGGTAGATCGATATGCAAAAAACAAGGTTGGGTATTTCAGTAGGCATGCTGGGGGCCACAATCTACCTCAGCGGATTATTTGGAGGCTATGTAGCCATCCTGCTTCTGGCGGGTTATTCTCTTCTCTTTGAAGAAAATATCTGGCTGAAAAAAAGCGCTGTCAAGGCGGTTGCGTTGCTACTATTTTTCTCTTTTCTTTCCGTAATCATCCAGTTTATCCCCGACGTATTGGATCTTGCCCGAAATATCACCGCCATTTTTGACGACATGTTTGGAATGACGGCGTTGGATTACATCGTCTCCGCCATCGTTGGCATCATTGATATCGTGAAAAAAATCCTATTTCTCCTTCTTGGGATCAAGGCCCTAAGCCAGGGAACAGTTACCGTCCCCGTAGTAGACAATCTGATCAACAAATACATGGGATAATTCGAAGGGCAAAGAAGCTGCGGATGGTATGTCCATTCGCGGCTTCTTACGTTTTTATTCTGCTTAAAATTTATATATTTCCTGTACAAAATATGGTATACCTCGACAAGATCATTTCCGTCAGAACATGTGAAAGAGATAAAAAGGAGGGCTTTTTATGTATTGTCCCAACTGTGGTTCTAATGCAGCGGAAACAGACGTCTTTTGCGCCAATTGTGGCACACCTCTGGATCAGGCATCCAACTCAAGCCCAGAGTCAACCGTAACATCATCTACCTATGTGAATGCACCAGGTAATCCTCCTAGAGGAAATAAAACAAAACTCATAGTAGGAAGCGTCATCGTGGCTATTGTTATCATCGTTGCCACTATAATGATCCTACTATCGCAGCCTACAACCATCCACTTAGAAGATATGGTAACCATAGAATTTTCCGGATATAACACCGTTGGACAAGCTACCGCTTATCTAAATTCCGAGGAATTCGATCTGCGTCTCGCCAAGGCTCTGGGCAAGGGGAAATTTGACCTCACTTCTACAAATGCATATGCTATTTGTAGAAACGCTATTCAACTTTCCGTAGAACCTGCGAATGGACTTTCCAACGGTGACAAAGCTGTTGTCCGTATTTCTTATGACAATGAAGCCGTAAAAGAATATGACATCAAGTTCTCAGGAAAATCTGCTTCATTTACTGTGGAAGGATTGGCCAATCTGACAGAGATTGACCCATTCGAGGGGCTCAATGTTTCTTTTTCCGGATTTTCACCTGACGGACAGGTTGAATTTGAATATTCAGGTGACAACCCCTATGTTGGTTCTATTGGATTTGTCTGTGATAAGTCCTCTGGACTTAAGAACGGAGACGTTATAACCATATCTTTTCAAAAAGACAGCGAGTCTGCCGCTGTCCAAGATGGATACAAACTAGTCCAAGACTCAAAAAAATACACAGTAGATGGTTTGGATGAGTATGTGGACAGCTACAGTGATCTTCCCCAGGACTTTCTTGAAATGGCAAAACAAGAAGCTGAAGATCTCATCCAGTCCTATGTGGCCCAGTACTACAGCAAGCAGAGCAGCTTGGGACCTATCTCCTATGCCGGATATGTATTCAATACGGCAAAGCCTGGGAAGGACGCCGATTGCTATAACGAGTTTTACATCATCTATCGCGGGATGGTCTCCCATGTGGAACAGGAATTTCATGAAACCATGGTGTATTATCCTGTCCGTTTTGAAAATCTGCTGTCCTCTTCCGGAACCCTGGATTTTACAATGGATGACAGCATAGCTGGTAGTTCCCCCCTCTCCTACGGAAGCCTGGTAAACTCCAACTATACCGATGGATATGCCAATCCCCTGGTTGCCTACACCGAACTTATCACCTCTCGCCAGGACAATTATAACTGTACCGCTGGGGATGGCTTTGAAAAATACGCCTCTTACTCGCCAATTGCCGGCCTCACTGATATTGCGGACAGTGATTTACAGAATCTGGACAATCTTGCCATGGATTCCATCGCCGCCTACATTGCTGACAGCTATTCCGACACCTCTCACGCGTCTGAATTGTCATTGGTCGGCCAATATCTGCTCATCGCGAAATCACAAGGAAACGATTTCCGAAACAACAATCGATTAATTATCGTTTTTAGCGCTACCGTTTCCAGCAGCAACAATCGATTTGAACCCACCACCGTCTATTTCCCTGTCCAGTTTGAAGGGCTGGTCAACCTGCCCGGCGATGAATTCATTTATACAGAGGGCGGAGATATTTTAGGTGCCACCCAGTTTCCCCATAGTAGTTCCGTTACCAAAGGATATATCGATGGTGCTGAAATGTTCAGAGACCTCGTCACTGCCAATCGGACCGACTACACCTATGAAATTACAGAGGGGCTAAAAGCGTTCGGTGAGTAATGTAGGTAACGATTAACTATGATTGAGCACCGGTCACTTTCCTATCGCTGCCTGATGGGAAAAGAAGGGAGAAGTTGCAACATGGCAAAATTTTGCGGAAAATGCGGCTCTAGGCTAGACGTGGATACCGGTCTATGCCCACATTGCGGCCAAGAGAAACTGGAAACTACACAAGATCTTCCAAAAATTGAAGAGGAAGTATTCCAAGGAGGGAAAGATCATTCCCTGCCCACCGATGGGAAGCAATCTTCTTCCATCAACAATGAAAAAAAGCCTCATAGCCGTAGAAAGAAAGGATTTGCACTAAAAATATGCCTCACCTCGCTGGCGGTTGTTATCCTTCTTGGTGGCATTCTTTGTGCGCTTACATATTTTGATATGATCCGCGTTCCGTTCTTGTCGGACATCGTTGCTCCCTCCGCTTCCACTTCGGATGCGGGTGATTGGGAGGATATCCCGGAAACCGATACTGGTGGTATAACCTACTATCCCTCTGCCCCAGAGAATATAGTACAGGATCCGCAAACAGGGATCACCTTTGTCAACAACGAAATCCTGGTAGCCTTGGAATCAGAAGCGTATCGGAGCCAGCTGGAAGATACACTTCAACCCACTCAAGGGCAGATTGTGGGAGAAATCCCCCAGGTAGCTCAATATCAGGTTTTGCTGGATCGTGCATTGGGATACAATGAAATGGAAGACCTGGTCGCCTATTTGGAGTCTTTTGACTGGGTGGTTTACGCTTCCCCTAACTACGCTATGGAGACGGATGTTCAATTCATCCCCAACGACAAAGAATGGAAAAATGAGTGGGAGGACGTACCAGACGGCACCAATTGGGGATTGGAGGCCATCGATGCCCCTGGAGCCTGGGAATATCGGGAGCAGATGGAAACAGTGAACGTCGGCGTGTTCGACAACATGTTCTTGGGTAATCCTGATCTCACCTTCGCCGAAACGCCTTTGGGCCATGCAGAACTGCAGCAGGAATGGGATCAAAATCCAGATACAATGGAGCTTGACAGCCATGGCACCCATGTGTCGGGAACCATTGCAGCCGGGTTTGACAACAAAACCGGCATCTCAGGAATTCTGCCCAGCGCCAACCTGTATGGCGTGTCGTCCCAAGGTTTATGGGTAGAAGGACTTGGCACTCTGCAATGCCATAATGTTGCCTTTGCCTATTTGATCGATATTAAACAATGCTCTGTGGTCAATATGAGTTTGGGAGATGATTTTCTGTCCTTTAATGCCGCCAGAGAGGCGGAAGAGGATGGGGACGGCCCCGCTACCCAGGCATTACAAAAGCTCTCCAGCGCCGTGGGGAACTTTTTGCAGCTGCTCATTGACAGAGGACACCAGTTTGTTATCTGTAAATCTGCTGGTAATCAAAACGACCCAAACACCCAAGAGCCCAGCTATCAATACTTCCGCAAGGATGAGGACGACAATATCAACCCCTATGATTATATCTGCTATGGGGATTATCTGGATTATCTTGCAGGAAATGGAGGGCCGGACGGGGAAGAAAAATTCGGACGGTACCGAACCCGGGAAGCGGAAATCGCCGAGCGGCTGGTCAGCGGCAATCTAGATGCAGAATTTGATATTCTCGGCGCCATCCAAAACCCGGAGGTGGCCGACCGCATCATTATGGTGGGAGCTGTTGAAACCAAGGGCACCCACAAAGCGGGCGGTTTCTTTGGGATCGGCGCTACTAAGGTCCATGACGGCTATGAGATCACTCCCTACAGCCAGTGCGGAGAACGGGTGGATATCCTGGCCCCGGGAGGAGATAGTGACAGCGAAAAGATCTACAGCACTATCCAGGAACGCCAAAGGTTTGGATATAAATGGTATGGCGGGAAGGCTGGCACCTCCATGGCCTCTCCTCACGTGGCGGGGGGGGCCGCCATGGTCTTTGCTGTTAACCCAAATTTGCGCGGCGAGGATGTAAAACGGATTATCGTTGATTCTGCGGTAGGCAGCTACGGAGAGGAAGGCTATGGACTTCTCAACGCTAAAAACGCCGTGGAAATGGCTCTCGACTATAAACCTAAAGCGGAAGCGCAAAGCCGTACACTGACCAAAGAAGACTTGATCGGCTGCTATTGGGAACAGACCGTGCAGAGCCATGTGGCTTATCGTTTTTTGGAAAATGGTATTATGGAGGAATACTTTCTCGATCCCGATGTGGCCGTCACAGATGAAACAGTAGAGTTTTACCAATCTTACCAATATGAAGTGAAGGACAACCAGCTTTTCATCTACTGGGAGGAAGACTCACAATCCCCCACCAAGCTAGAGTTCGTCTACAAAACCGACGACATTCAGTGGGACAGCGGGCTCAAAAACCAGTTGGATATTATTCCTGACGGCGAAGCCTTCCTCTACTCAACTGAGTGGGAGCCTGGTGAAGGTGTTATGCGCGGCAACGCATTTTATCTCATCAAATGCATGGAAAGCCCCCATTCCGATTTGGTCGGCATCTATGAAACGACATTTGGAACCCGGCGGAGCGATTTTGTTCAGGGACCTGTCCCCGGAAAGCAAATGATTACCGTAGAACGGGTATACGGCAATCAAATTACCTTCCGATACGGGGAGTACCCGGAGGATCAGCCTTACTACCAGACAAAGCCTGTCACGGTGGAGTGGGCAGAGGGTGAAATTCCCTTTACCCTTACCGATGAAAACGGCAGCCTCTATGAAGGCGCTATTACTTTCCACGGCACACAGTCCCTTGATTTAGAATTCGAACTGGTTGACAATCCAGGCGATTGGCAAGGTTATATCACTAATTGCTGGGCAACTCTGCAAAAGATCTGGCCGGAAATCCCTGCTGCTGAAAAAGATGGTTCAACCGTCTCTTTCTCCCCTGCGCAACTAGAAGAATTGGCGCAACGACTAGGGGTACCAGAAGATTTAGACGTGGAAATCCGCCAATCAGAGCCATATTACTGGGATACTGGAGAAAGATGGCTGATTCAGGTGGATGTATATGAAAGGGGGAAGATAATCGCCGGTTCTGAATTTGATGTTTTCACTTTGGAGGCGGTTGGCGGTATCCTTATGTATGATCCGAGCCTTAGACCGTCCCAATCTTCTGGTGGGACAACCCCAGACGAGCTCATTCTTGGGCAATGGGGATATAATGGACGCTTGGTATTTGATTTTATGGGGGGAAATTTAGCGATTATTTATGGAGAAAATGAAGGCGAAATGATGCAGATGTACTATAACATTTCCGGCTCCAACATGTTTATGCGCCCATGGTTCCAGTCGGACTACGCCTCAGATACTGTCAATCCAGGTGTTGTCAATGAGGCTGTCTTCCAAATTGAATTTCCTGACCAAGATCATCTAGTGCTGCGCCATGAGGACAACGCTGAAACCCTGACCCGGATGTCTTCGTAATGGCTAAGCAAAAGAAGTATCCGTTAAAGGAGGAAAAACATGGCAAAATTTTGCGGAAAATGCGGCTCTAGGCTAGACGTGAATACCGGTCTATGCCCACATTGCGACCGGGAGAAACCGGAAACTGCACAAGGCTTTCAGGAAGTATTCGCGGCAGGGAAAGATCATTCCCTCCCCATCGATGGGAAGCGATCTTCTTCCACCGGCGATGGAAAAAAGCCTCATAGCCGTAGGAAGAAATGGTTAGCACTAAAAATATGCCTCATCTTGCTGGCAGTTGTTATCCTTCTTGGTAGCATTCTTTGCGCGCTTACATATTTTGACATGATCCGCATCCCTCTCCTGTCGGGTTTTCTCCACTCTGCCACAGATGATGCGGTTGAATCTTCCCTTTACAGTGTCCTTTCTGGTGATGATTCCGTCGCCATTGTAGATGCGCAAGGGCAGCCTGTGGATTCACTAACAGGGGGCATTATGTCCCAAAAAATGTTTGAGTCCATCTCTTATTCTATCGTAAAGACGGCACAGAAGGATAATATACTGACCGCTACCGTTGCATTTATAGTTCCAGACGCCCTTGCTTTGGTAGACGAGTATGGTGGCTTGGATTCGCCTGCGGATGATTTTTCCACGTGGCTGGTCAATCGGCTTGATGGTAACTTTCCTACAGTTAAAATGACTGTTCCTGTACAGTTTATGGTACAGGATGATGGGTTGGTTCTGATAGCTGATGAAGAACTTCTTAATGTTTTGACTGGCGGGGCATTGCAGTATTATGTGGAACAGCAAAAAAGCGCATATGAAAAAGTAATGGAGGGTATCGCAGAATGAAAAAATATTTATCCTTCTTGCTAAGCTTGATTTTGATTATTCTGCTGGCAAATCCCACTGCCCTAGCCAATGAAGAAGAAAAAATTGTCCAAATTCCATGTCAGTATATCGTGGGCAACACCGTGGCAGAAACCACGATTCAAGGAGTTATTGCTGGAGACGGCAATCTTTATGTAGCTCCTGAAGAGGTGGAAAAGGTTACCGGGCATTATTTTTCTCCGGAGGAAAATGTATTCGTCTCTCGAAACGCCTATTCAGGATATCCGACCCTCTACCGGCTAGACGTGGATGCTGGATGTTTATACGACCATGATTCTCCTTTTTATCCAAATCAGACTTGGAACATCCCCCTGCGAACTTCGAGCGACGGTTCCATTTCCCTATCGTTAAGCCACATACTCACGGCGATGAACGCAGAAATGCTGATAGAGCCCTCTGGGGAAATCCCACTCTCGATTTACCGTCCATTCACAATATTCGATGCAAAATACATGCTGCTCAATGACAACTACTTCTTTACGTGGACAGAGGTGGATGAAACTGCCACGCAGCAGGATATTGCTTTGCTTCATAACCTAAGCTCTATCATTTCCCTGATTATGGACTATAACAGCCACTTTGTGAGTGACATAGCATTTGCCTGGTGGTCCGAGGATGTTTTAAACGCCAATGAACATCAATATCTAGACGCACTTGTGGAGATTATGACCTGCTTCTCTCAAATCGACCCCAATATCACAGATTCTCTTGATTATCAGACACTGACCTTACAGGGCGAAGTATTTGGCCTTACTCATGATATGATGAAATTATTGGGAATCGATGATGATGCTCTTAAGCTGCTAGGCTTTTCTTCAAACTTTACTGGGATAGGCACTGGCATTATCGAACAGGTGAGCCAATATCAAATCTATCAGCAAATCAGTGAATCGCAAAAAGACCTTTTAGAGTCTACTTTTTTAAGTGATAGGGAGAATAGCGTATTTCAAGACGAAAAGTTAAAAATTATTAAAAACGCAGCACAGCACCTCCAAACTTTATTGGATGACAGCACTTTAGGGACAGCTACCGCTGTTTACGACGGGATCGTTGAGATTGGCTCTGACGTTGTCCAGGGTATGTCACCCCTGGGTCTGATGGACGTCGCTTCTTTTATTATGTCTATCCTCCCCGGTACCTCTCAGGCATTGGATCTCAATGAAACCATCACACGAGCAACCTGCTGTTCTATGCTGCAATCGTTTGCTCAGGAGGAATATGCTAGGATCAATGATGAAATCCGGGAAAATGGACTATCAGAAGACCTACTGCGCGAAAACAAAGAAACTTTGTTATTCGCCCTACAATCGTCCTATGCCATCCGGAATTTGTTGATTCAAAACAATGTTTTCTCATCAGATGTCACACAGCAACTGAAGCAGAATAATTCCGACACCTTGGAATTCATTCTTTTTTTACAGTCCTGTTCTACAAAGGTTGTTACTGAAAATAAATATGACTGGAATGAATACGCCGAAAAATCGCAAAACACGGTTGAAGGAGGCAGCTCTGGTTCGTCAATTGATCCAGGAGCCTACGAAAAGTATTTATCCGCAGTTACAAAAACAACTGCCTCTGGCTCATGGTCTGAGCAGCTTTCACTTGAGGCTGAAATGTCGATCTCCGCTGAGGGTGAAAGCGCAAATATTCAGGTCAGCTTGCATTCAGATTCAACCGTCTCCAATTATAAAAAAGACGACCTATCTCAGGTTGAGATATCCAGTATCTCCGATATGCAAATCATGGGTCAGAATTTCGTTTGGACTACAGAATATAGAGATGGCGTCGCTCATATTCAGTATACAGAACCGTCCCGGTCACAACAAAGCATGGAAATTCCTCCTGATCTCTTTAATTTTGATTCTATATCGCGTGAATCTATCATGAACCAAGAAATCTTGGGAAAACAAATACGGTTTACGGTTTCTGGACAGGAATTTACAGGAACAGGTTTTTCCACAGGCCAAATCAGCGGCATGAATAACCTGGAGTATGAAGATGTAGACGTGATCGTTACACTTCACGATTCTGGAAGTGTCGACCAAATTATCATGGAATTTGGTGCGTCGATGGAATATATGGGATATGACGCCACCGCTACGTATCAGATACGCTATTCTTTCTCTAGTCCTATCACTGAAACAGCTGGTCCCCTTGATTATGACACTGCTACACAAATCATCCTGGATTATTACAATCAACTACATACGGATGATGGAAACTATATCATTGTAGACGAAGAAACTCTAGAGTATGACGACCGTTATGTCGTCACCATTCGGTATCAAATGAGTGACAAGGAGGTGGAGGAACGACTGAGCAAAGGCCTGCATGTTGAACCCAATACCCTAACCAGTATGATCACCATTGAAAAAGAAACCGGCAGAATTTATGGAGACAGTATTTATGGCGAAAGTATAGTTATCCGATAAGCTATTATGGTTTATCGTCATCACTAACTCTTACTTTTTATTCTTCTCCCTTCTCACCGGCCGCCATCCCTGCGGATAAAATACGAGGGATGGCGGCCGGCTCATTTTTTCTTTTTCATCAATTTCCTCCGGTAAAATTCTGGCCTGACCATCTGTCGTAAAAAGCCACGGCATCTTTCCTCAAACAAACCTGTGCAGTAGAATGGTCTCTCTCCTCCCCGAAAAAAACAGCGGATTGCCGCCAACGAGGGCATAAGGCCCCTGTCTCCGCGCATATATATGTCACAAGATATCGTTTCACGAGGGAGGGAAATGTTTTGAAGGGTCTACCGGAAGAACGGGCAGTTTCACTTGCGGCCTATATTATCGAAAACAATGCGACGGTGAGAAAAGCGGCCACTGTTTTCCATATATCGAAAAGTACGGTACATAAAGATGTGTCAGAACGTTTAAAAAAACTCAATCCCCAGCTGTATGTCCAGGTCAAAAAGGTGCTGGATATCAACAAGCAGGAACGCCATATCCGAGGCGGCATGGCCACCCGCCGCAAATATCTTCTGTATAAAAGCGCCCACGACGAGAAAAACGCCGTAAAATAAGAAACGATTCACTCCCCTGAAATAAAAGGCCCGGGATACAGATCCCGGGCCTTTTTATAGAACTTCTTTCCTTCCCCACAATAGGAATGGGCCCTGATTTTTCAGGGCCCATTCCTAGCCTTCTGGCTAAAGGGAGAAATAAATACGTCCTATTTTATATGGCATTCTCTCGATTATAGCAGCTGCAGGCCATAGCGGCACTCCTGTCCCACATGATAAAAGCTGCCCAAATGATTGACAACGGCCTCTGTGGCCCGCTTTTCATCCCTGGCGACCAGAGCGTCCACAATCTCTTCATGAACACTTAAATCACACCGGTCATCCGCCTTTCCGGATACAATCAGCAGCCGGCTCTTTAGATACAGTTCCTGCTGGAATTTGTAAAGGATAGGGTTTTTCCCAATCTCGGACAGGTACAGATGAAACTGGGCGTCCTGCTTGGCCCGCATGTACAGGTCATCCATCTTTTCATAACACTGGCATTCCTTTGCCAGCTCGCGCAACCAGTCAAATTCTGCATTGCTGCCGTGATAGATGGCCAGCTGAACCGCCAGAATTTCCTGGTTGAGGCGGACGACCCCCAGATGGTGCATATCCTCTTCGCTGAAAGAGACAACCTCGGCAAAGCGCTTGGGATAGATGGTGATCAGCCCCTCCGCCGCCAGCCGCCGTAAGGCCTCCCGGATCGGGGTGCGGCTCATACCCAGCTGGGCTGCAATTTTGTCCTCGGGGATTCTTTCCCCGCAGACCAGCTCATAATGGAGGATCATTTCAAGGATGGTGTCGTAAACTGTGTCGCTGAGGCTTTTTCTCTTCCCATTCATCGCGTGTTCCCTTTCCTCGGCAGGTTAGATCTCTGGGAAGTATTTTGCCCCCGGCTCTGTGGTCCAGGCGTATTCAGGAACTACGGTGGTTACAATATCCTTATCGTCCTGCAGACGGATGACCCACAGATAGTATTCCGCATAGCCCGGCGCCACGCACTGGGAATGGGTCTTTTCATCCGGCATACCGGTCAGGTCATTGTGTTTAATCTTATAAGCTTCATCCCCAAACTCGCCGAAACCATAGCCATTCTCAGGCAGGAATTTGTAGAAGTAGATCTCCGGCTCTACATGGCTGTGGGGCGGGAAGCTGGACCATTTTCCGGGGAAGTTGACCACTTCACCGATAAAGAAGTTGGTCTCGGGGCAGGTGGAACGATCAAAGAAGGTCCGGACAATCCGGGTGGAAGCTTCACCCAAGGTTCCCTTCCCCCGCTCTTCCGACGGGCACAGGCAGTCGGCGGCACGGTATAGTTTCGGAGCAAAATGGCGTTTGTTGGTGGTGCGCTGAATGGACAACTCCGCGTGGTCGGACAGGCAGGTGATCTTCACCGGGGTGTTTTCCGGCACGTGGAGAAGGATAGGATCATTGTGGAAGCAGTCCGGCCGATCCGCCGTCTCCTTTTTGCCCTCAAACTCAAAGGTAATGACGCCGTTTGTCAGGGTATAAACTACCTCTTTGGGCTCGTTGTATTCTACAACATCTCCCTGATCCATGCACAGGACGCCAAAGTCCATACCCATATCCTTGTTGACTTCTTCTTTGACAATGGCATTATAGCCCTTCTGGAAAGGACCCTTCTGAGAAATTTTCATCGCTCGCGCCTCTTTCTATGTATTTCACTGTTTCTGGGACTCACCGCCCCTTTTTCTGTCCTCAGCATAGCACTACATTGTATTTTTGTCAATAAAATTGTATACAATTTTATTGACAAAAATACAATAAATCTCATCAATAAAAAAGAGCCACTTGCTAAGCGGCTCTTTCTTTCCATCTGTCAGTCCTGGAGCTTGTCCATGCTTACTAAGGGGTCAACCCATTCCCCGTCCTGCTTTAGGCCGAAGTGGAGATGGGATTCCAGCGCCACCTCGGTCAAAGGGCTTTCTCCCACATATCCGACCAGCTGGCCGATCTCCACTGCCTGGCCTTCCTTGAGGGACACATCCTCCGCCAGACCCGCATAGTAGCTTTCATAGCCTCCGGCATGGGAAATGGATACGGTTTTTCCCCACAGAGGATCATCGATGACCGATTCCACTGTACCTTCGGCCACCGCCTTTACCGGTGTTCCTGCCGCCGCAGCCATGTCGATGCCGTCGTGGGTGCGCCAGTCTCCCAGGGTCTGGTTCTTTACCAGCTCCCCGGCGCTGTATTTAGTGATCACGTCCCCAGAGAGAGGCAGCATAAACTGCACCTCTTGCTGTGTTGGCGATAACACCTGTTGTTCGGAGGGCTCGGACTGCCCGGATGACGGCTGCTGCTGCGTAGACGAGGATGAGGAGGTTGACTCCTGCGTGGAGGGCCGTGATGATATTTCCACATCGCTCTGCTCCTCGTTTGTTTCCTCTAATTCTGGAAATCCCCAATCTTCATTCACCTCACTGCTCTCTTGCGGTACTGCAATACTTTGCCCCTCGTCCAGCCCTTTCAGGGATGAATCGATGGCTACCCAAGATGCCGCTCCCGCTCCTACCAGACAAACGGCCAGGGCAATATAAAAGCCTTTGCCGGATAAAAATTTCTTCATCTTGGAATCTTTACCTGAAAAACGTGTTTCTGCCATTGCAAATGACACCTCCATGTTGATTCTTTCAGCCAAATCTGTTTTGCCACAACCTTAGTATTTATTCTTTGCTTCCAATTTAAACATGGATTTTTTCTTTCTGCGAAAAATTTTCGCAGACATCATGGCAGTATGTTTTTCTTTATATATAAAAAAATGGAGCGCTTACGCGCTCCATCATTTTTTGTGTTTTGCTTATCTCTCCAGATTCTGGGCTCTGGACGGACCCACGCCCACCATCTTTACCGGGCACTCGCACAGCTCCTCCAGCCGCGCGATGTAGTCTTTGCACAGCTGAGGAAGTGCGTCAAAGGACTGGCAGCCGGTGATATCGTCGTCAAAGCCCTTGAGGGTTTCATAGACCGGCTCGCAGTTGGCCAGCTCCTCCAGGGTAGCCGGAAAGTCTTTGATGATGGTGCCGTCCGGCAGCTTATAGGCGGTGCATACCTTCAGGTCGCCAAGACCGGACAGGGTATCCAGCTTATTGATGGCAAGGCCGGTCAAACCGTTGACCCGTACTGCGTGGCGCATGATAACGCTGTCAAACCAACCGCAGCGGCGGGGACGTCCGGTGGTGGTGCCGAACTCATTGCCTTTGTTGCGGATCTTGTCCCCCATCTCATCCAACAACTCGGTGGGGAAAGGACCTTTGCCTACCCGGGTGGTGTAGGCTTTGGCTACGCCGTAGATCTGATCGATCACCGTGGGGCCTACGCCAGTTCCGGTGCAGACGCCGGCAGAAAGGGGATGGGAAGATGTGACAAAGGGATAGGTGCCGAAATCAAGATCCAGCTGGGTTCCCTGGGCCCCCTCAAAGAGCACATTTTTGCCCGCTTTGCAAGCTTCGTAGGCAAGCACTGACACATCGTCCATATAGGGTTTGAGCCGTTTGCCGTATTCAATGTATTCATCGATAATGGCGTCAACATCCATCGCTTCGGTTTCATAAACCTTGGTCAGATAGAGATTTTTGATCTCACCCACCAGTTTGGCCTTCTCCTCCAGGAGCACCGGATGGACCAGATCGTAAAACCGGATGCCGCTGCGCTCCGCTTTGTCCATGTAGCAGGGGCCGATACCGCGGCCGGTGGTGCCGATTTCCGCCTTGCCTCTGAGTTTCTCAGACAGGCCATCCAGTTTAATGTGCCAGGGCATAATAATATGAGCCCTGGGATCTATTTTCAGATTCTCACAGGTAATACCACGGGCTTTCAGGCCGTCGATCTCCTCCAGCAACACCTTTGGGTCGATGACGGTACCTGCGCCGATGAGGCACTGAGTACCCGGATAGAGAATGCCCGAGGGAATCAGGTGCAGTTTGTAGACCTCTCCCTGATTTTCCACGGTGTGGCCCGCATTGTTGCCACCCTGGGAACGCACCACTACATCGGCACGGGAAGCCAGGATGTCAATGATTTTTCCTTTGCCTTCATCGCCCCACTGGACGCCGACAACTACGCTTGCTGGCAATGGTATAACCTCATTTCATCATTTAAAATTGGCGGTTCAGCCAAAGCTGAACACACAGTTGTTATTATAGCAAATGGTCTTTGCTGAATCAACGAAAAAGCGAAAAAAACGCAGAAAATTCATAAATCTCCGCTCCTTTTCCGGAGCCAGAGAGAGTTTTCCTCCCGGCATATTACATAATCTGTCCCGCCGGTGGGAAAATAGAGACAGTTTTCTCAAAAAATACAACAGGAGATGATGGTCTGTGTCCCTGACACCCAATGAATACGAACAGCTCAACAAAAAATATTCCCCCAGCTCCCCCACCTGGAAAAACTGTCTGATGGCCTTTCTCGTCGGCGGCCTGATCTGCACCCTGGGACAGGTCATTGTCAACATCAGCCGCTCCCTAGGGCTGCCCGCTGACGAAGCCAGTACAGCCGCTTCCATCTCCCTGATCTTTCTGGCCTCCCTGCTCACCGGCCTGAATATCTTCGATAACATCGCCAAGGTAGGCGGCGCCGGCACCCTGGTGCCCATTACCGGATTTTCCAACTCCATTACCGCCCCTGCCCTGGAATTTAAAAGCGAGGGCTTTATCCTGGGACTGGGCGCCAAGATGTTTGTCATCGCCGGGCCTGTCCTTGTCTACGGCATCACCGCTTCCATTGTCTATGGCCTGATCCTCTATCTGTTCTCAATTGTATAAGGAAGGAGTTATCCATCATGCCAACCCGTATAGGACGCTATACCCTGCTGTTAAACTCCTGCCCTTCGGTGGTGGGATTTGCTGCCCTTGGCTCCAAAAAGGAAGCCCAAGGTCCCTTGGCCCGCTGCTTTGACCTGATCAACGACGACTGCACCTTCGGAGAAACCACCTGGGAAAAGGCGGAAAGCCGGATGCAGCAGCAGGTGGTCAATAAGGCCCTAGAAAAATCCAAGCTTTCCAGCGCCGACATCGACTATATCTTCGCCGGGGACCTGCTCAACCAGTGCACCGGCTCCGCCTATGGCCTGCGGGACCTGGGCATCCCTTTTCTGGGCGTCTATGGGGCCTGCTCCACCATGGCGGAAAGCCTGCTGATGGCCTCCATCTTTGTGGACGCCGGCTGCGCCTCCCGGACGGCCGCCGTGACGTCTTCCCATTTTTGCAGCGCGGAAAAACAGTTCCGTTACCCTCTGGAGTACGGCGGCCAGCGGCCTCCCTCCGCCCAATGGACGGTGACCGGCGCCGGCTGCGCCATCGTAGGCCAGTCCGATGCCCCGCCCTATATCCGGGCGGTTACCGCTGGGCGGATTGAGGATTACGGCATCAAGGACGCCAACAATATGGGGGCCGCCATGGCTCCCGCCGCCGCCTCCACCATCAAACAGTTTCTGGAGGACACCGGGACAAAGCCCAACGACTATGACCTCATCCTCACCGGGGACCTGGGGCAGATCGGTTCAGATCTCCTCTACGATCTGCTGGGCAGGGAAAACATCGACATCAGCGGTCATCATGCCGACTGTGGACTGCTCATCTACGACCGGGAAAAACAGGATGTCCACGCCGGCGGTTCCGGCTGCGGCTGTGCGGGTTCCGTCCTCTGCTCCTACATCCTCTCCCGGGTGCGGGACGGGGAGATTAAAAACATGCTCTTTATCGCCACCGGAGCTCTCCTGAGCCCCACCAGCGTACAGCAGGGACAGTCCATCCCCGGCATTGCCCATCTTGTGCATATCTCCCATACAAAGTGAGGTGAATTTGGATGGATTATATCAAAGCCTTTGTGATCGGCGGGCTGTTCTGCGTCATCGCCCAGCTGCTCATCGATAAAACCAAACTGACCCCGGCCCGGATCCTGGTCTCCTATGTGGTGGCCGGCGTGATTCTCGGCGCTTTGGGACTCTATCAGCCCTTGGTGGACTTCGCCGGCGCCGGCGCCACCGTCCCCCTGACCGGATTTGGCAATCTGCTGGCCAAAGGCGTCCACAAGGCCGTAGCGGAACAGGGGCTCTTAGGCGCTCTGACCGGTGGTATCACTGCCGCTGCCGCCGGCATCTCCGCCGCCATCTTTTTCGGCCTACTCATCGCCCTCATTTTTAAACCAAAAGAGAAATCCTAGCCTGCCGGGCGGCAGGATTCCGCCCAGGCACCTGTGCTGCAAGGGCGGTGGATTTTATCGTCCATCTGCGGCGGCAGTATACCCCATAGACAAAATATAAAAAGGACGGCGTTTCGCCGTCCTTTACTCTCCATCGTTTATATGCCGCAGTCGTTATAGTCCTTCCATTTTTCCCGATAGGCCCGCTCGCTGGCCATCCGGTAAGCAATGTACGCCACAGAGGCCACCAAGGAAAAAATGCTCAGCACCACTGTCAAGAATTTCAGCTTGTCTCTAGACATCATCTATAAAACCTCCATCCGTCAAAGATACAGAAATAGAACACAAGGTTATCTTGTCTCTATGATAAACAAAGCGGCCCTCGGTGTCAACTGGTATTTCCTGCGGTTTTGAGCGGATTGTGTCATTCCATGAAAAAAATATCCGGGAAAGTAAAAAAGCAGTTTGTATGCTGTCACTCCAGCATACATCCTGCTTTTGCGTAAGACAATATTCGCTAAAGGCTATTTTGCAGCAGCGGCATTCATCTTGCTGACAAGATGAGATTTCTTTCTGGATGCGCAATTTTTATGCATAAGCCCCTTTGCACAAGCCTGATCGATCTTTTTAACTGCCAGCTTTACGCTGTCCTGCATATCGGCCGCACCTTCCGCAGTGGCAAGCTCAGCTTTTTTGATGACGGTTTTGAGGTTGCTCTTGAGGGCTTTGTTCTGCATGGCTTTCACTGCATTGACCTTAACTCTTTTCTTTGCAGATTTAATGTTAGGCATCATTACACCTCCTTTTATAACTCGAAGACAGTACAAATTATATTAGCATTATTTTTTCAAAAAATCAACTGGTTACGCTTAGAAAATTGCGGTTTTTCCGTAAAAAACTTGATTATTTTTGCTTTTCTCCCCGTCTGGGGGACAAAGCAGCCAGAGGAGGCCCAAAATGAACTTCCGCACCGACCTCGCCATAGAGGCAAGGGAGTTTCTCACCGAAAAGGAAATTCCCGGCATCACATCACAGGACAGCCAGATCGGCAATGTCCAGGTTAGCACCATCCAGATCCATAGTCAAGAGGCCGCTCACCGGCTGCACAAGCCCATCGGTACCTACATTACCATTACAGTGGAGGCCTTTTCCGCCTCGATTACCGCGGCTGACGACGCTGTGGAGGCCGTCTGTTCCTCCCTGCGGCGGCTTTTGCGGGGGCGGGGCCTTACCTTGGTGGTGGGACTGGGCAACCACAACATTACTCCCGACGCCCTGGGGCCTTTGGTGACCGAGGGCATCCTGGCCACCCGCCACATCCAGGGGGCGGCGGCCTCTGCGGCAGGGCTGGATACTCTGGCCCCGGTGGCGGCCATCTCCCCCGGTGTTTTGGGGCAGACCGGCATGGAAACCTCAGAAATCATCGGCGCCCTGGTCGACTTTGTAAAGCCCGATCAGGTCATCGTCATCGACGCCTTGGCCGCCCAAAATCCTCAGCGCTTGGGGCGAACTGTGCAGATCTCCGATACCGGCATCTCTCCCGGCTCCGGGGTCCTCAACCGCCGCAAGGAACTGAGCCGCTCCACCCTGGGGGTGCCCGTCATCTCCATGGGGGTACCCACTGTTGTGGATTCCACCACCCTGGCCCACAGCGTTTTGGAGCAGGCGGGGGCTTCCCTTCCCCCGCCGACCTCCCAGAGCGCCATGATGGTGACGCCCCGGGACATTGACACCCTGATTTCCCGCTCGGCCAAGGTCATCTCCCTTGGCATCAACAGCGCCCTGCAACCGGATATCAGCCGGGAAGACCTAATCTATTTGACCATGTAGCCTGCCCGTCCTCGGTAAGCATACCCTTCCCCTCCTCCGCATAGAAATGATAATGGCGTTCGTTTTGTTTCCCGATCCAAAGGGAGGAGGTTATGCATTTGATGCGAAAAAGAAGGAATCGCCGTCTGGGCCGGACGGGTAAAAAAATCCTTTCCCTTTGTCTTGTGGCGGCCATTTTGGCCGTTTGCATTAAGGTAGCGGCAGTGTCCGCCCCCTATATCGAAAAATTCACCCAGCAGGCGGCGGTTCTCTCCGCGGTCCTGGGGATGCCCGACGGCGGCCTTTCCCTGATCCGCCAGCGCTTTGCCGATGAGATCGACGACGGGGAGGAGGAATCCGACCCCTATGTGACGCCGCCCTCCACCACCCAACCGGAGTCGGAATCCTCTGAGGAATCCCAGTCCGAATCCTCTTCCTCCTCAGAGTCCATCCAGGTGGAGCCGGTGCCGGAGGAAAACCGAGGCCCCATTGTGGAGCGGACCTATACCGCCCAGGCCGGCGGTATCTACATCCCTCTGGACCACGGATTCCTCAAAAATTCCACCGAACTTTCCAACAGTGACGTGCAGGCCCAGCTGGACGAGGCGTGGGATTTGGATCTCTCCACCCCGGAGGAACCTACCGTCCTTATCTACCACACCCATGCCACCGAGGCCTATGAGCCGGTGACCCGTGACTACTATGATGACAGGTATAATTCCCGCTCTACCGAGCAGGATAAAAACATGATCCGGGTGGGGGATGAAATTGCCAAACAGCTGGAGGCTGCCGGTATCGGGGTCATCCACGACACCACCCTCCACGATTACCCTTCATACAACGGCGCCTATGAGCGCAGCGCAGAGACCATTCAGAAATATTTAGATGAATACCCTTCCATCAAAATCACCATCGACGTCCACCGGGACGCTATTGAGGAAAGCGACGGCACCCGCATTGCGCCGGTGGCGGAAATCGACGGCAAAAAGGCGGCCCAGATCATGATTATTTCCGGCTGTGACGACGGCACCATGAATATGCCAAACTGGCCGGATAACCTCCGGTTTGCCGCCGCCTTTCAAAGCCAGATGGAGGCCGATTATCCGGGGCTGACCCGCCCCATCTTCTTTTGCTACCGCCTTTATAATATGAATAAGACCCCCGGCAGCCTGCTTCTGGAGTTTGGCGCCCACGGCAATTCCCTGGAGGAGGCTGTCTATTCCGGGGAGCTGTGCGGCAAGGCCTTGGCTGAGCTGATCCTATCCCAGGGGGAATAATATAAAATAAGGAAGTCAAAACACATGTCCAAAGAGCAGCTTCGCTATTTTTTTGCCAGCTTTGCCATTTCCATCCTCCTCTATCTGGGGATGATGGGCATCTTCGTCGCTGACATTCATTCCCGCGCCCGTGGCTTCGGCGATGACAACGCCCTGCTTCTGGTTGAAAGGACAGGGGAAGATCAGGCCAATATCACCTGGCTGGGCAAGGATTACACCCTGGATACCGGCATCTTTACGGATATCCGGGAAGCTGTCTACCCTTTTCGCACCCTCATCCCCATCCGCTACCGGTTTATCCCCGATCTGATCTCCTACGCCGGAGGGCTTGACTGGCAGCAGGTTCTTCCCTTTTGAATATTTCACCAAAGCGCCCATCTCTGTTGCGAAGGGCGCTTTTGTTGTGCTATAATGAGCTGTAAATCCCTTGGATTCCGCCCTGCCTAGGGGCGCTTTAGACAACGGCGAAGAGGTGATCACTGTTGCAGTATGACCGCGAACACATCCGCAACTTCTGCATTATCGCACATATAGACCACGGCAAGTCCACCCTGGCCGACCGGATGCTGGAGATGACCAGCACCGTGGCCCAGCGGGACATGGAGGACCAGATTCTGGACAACATGGAGCTGGAACGGGAAAGGGGCATTACCATCAAAGCCCGGGCCGTCCGGCTGGATTATGAGGCTAAAAACGGGGAGCATTACTGTTTTAACCTCATCGACACCCCGGGACATGTGGACTTTAACTATGAGGTTTCCCGCTCCCTGGCGGCCTGCGAAGGGGCCCTTTTGGTGGTGGACGCCTCCCAGGGCATTGAAGCCCAGACCCTGGCCAATACCTACCTTGCCATTGAGCACGACCTGGAGGTCGTGCCTATCATCAACAAAATCGATCTGCCCGCCGCAGATCCAGACCGGGTCTGCCACGAAATCGAGGACATCATCGGCATTCCCGCCCTAGATGCCCCCCGGATCTCTGCCAAGGCGGGGATCAATATCGAAGAGGTGCTGGAACGGGTGGTCACCGATATCCCCGCTCCTCAGGGGGATGACCACGCCCCTTTGAAAGCGCTGATCTTCGACTCCTATTACGACAGCTACAAAGGCGTCATCGTCTATGTCCGGGTCATGGAGGGGACGGTCCGCCCCGGCATGACCATCCGGATGATGGCTTCCGGCTCCGAGTTTACTGTGGTGGAAGCCGGCGCCATGGGGGCGACCAACCTGATTCCTCTGGAGGAGCTTTCCGCCGGACAGGTGGGATACATCACCGCCAGCATTAAAACGGTACAGGACACCACGGTGGGCGACACTGTCACCGACGCGGCAAATCCGGCGGCGGAACCCTTGCCCGGTTACCGGAAGGTCAACCCCATGGTGTTCTGCGGCATCTACCCTGCCGACGGGGCCAAATATCCGGATCTCCGGGAGGCCCTGGAAAAGCTTCAGCTCAACGACGCCTCCCTCTCCTTTGAGCCGGAAACCTCGGTGGCGTTGGGCTTCGGCTTCCGATGCGGATTTTTGGGTCTGCTCCACATGGAGATCATCCAGGAGCGGATTGAGCGGGAGTTTAATCTGGACATCATTACCACCGCTCCCAGCGTTATCTATAAGGTCATCCTCACCTCCGGGGAGACTGTCTATATCGACAACCCCACCAACTTCCCCGACCCTGCCACCATCCAGGATGCGGAGGAGCCTATGGTCGCCGCCAACATCCTGACCCCCACCGCCTATATTGGCAACATCATGGAGCTGTGTCAGGAGCGGCGAGGCGTCTACAAGGATACCAAGTATCTTGACACCGACCGGGTAGAGCTTCACTACGACCTGCCTTTGGGGGAGATTGTCTACGACTTTTTCGACGCCCTCAAGTCCAGGACCAAAGGCTATGCCTCCTTCGACTATGAGATGAAGGGCTATGTTCCCTCCCGGCTGGTGAAGCTGGACATCCTTTTAAACGGCGAGATCGTAGACGCCCTCTCCTTCATCGTCTTTGCCGACAACGCCTATCCCAGGGCCCGCCGGATCTGCGAGAAGCTCAAAGAAAATATTCCCCGCCAGATGTTTGAGGTGCCCATCCAGGCGGCCATCGGCGGCAAGATCATCGCTCGGGAGACGGTCAAAGCCATGCGCAAGGATGTATTGGCCAAGTGCTATGGCGGCGACATCACCCGAAAAAAGAAACTTCTGGAAAAACAGAAGGAAGGCAAAAAACGGATGCGCCAGCTGGGTACTGTGGAGGTTCCCCAGGAGGCCTTTATGGCTGTCCTCAAGCTGGACGACTAAATCTGTCAAAACCGGCCGCCGCGACCTGCGGCGGCCGGTTTCTCAAAGGAGGTCTTTGGATGCCCCAGCCCATCGGCATTTACATCCACGTTCCCTTCTGCCGCTCCAAATGCCCCTACTGCGATTTCTATTCTCTCCGGGGCGGCAATGAGGCAATGGATGTCTACACAGCCGCCCTGCTCCGTCATATTGCTACCGCCCCCACGGAAAAGGTGGACTCCGTTTATCTGGGAGGCGGCACCCCTACCTTGCTGGGATCTCAGCGGCTTTCCCGGATTTTGGAGGCGGTGGCCGCCCATTTCCCACTCTCTAAGGACTGTGAAATCACCGCCGAGGCCAATCCCAGAGCCGCTGAGGGGGATACCATCGCCGCCTTAGGGGCGCTGGGTTTTACCCGAGTGAGCTTTGGCATGCAGTCGGCCGTCCCCTCCGAACTGCGCCTTCTGGGCCGCCGCCACACCCGGGAAGAGGTGGCCCAGTCGGTGGAGCTGGCCCGGCAGGGCGGGATAGACAACATCTCCCTGGACGTCATGCTGGGGGTCATCGGACAGACAGCCTCCTCCCTCTCCCAAACGCTGGATTTTGCCGCCTCCCTCGGGCCCGCCCATATCTCCTCTTATATATTAAAGGTAGAGGAGGGCACCGTTTACAACTCCCCCCGCTTTCTCTCCCAAATCCCCGACGAGGATACCCAGGCCGACCTGTATCTGGCCGCGGTGGAGGGGCTTTCCTCCTTGGGCTTTCACCAGTATGAAATTTCCAACTTTGCGAAACCGGGCTATGAGAGCCGCCACAACCTGAAATACTGGCGGTGCCAGGAATATCTGGGCTTTGGCCCTGCCGCCCATTCCTACTACGGCGGCAGCCGCTTTGCCCTGCCACGGGACCTGGAATCCTTCTGTAAAGCGCCCGGCTTCGGAGACATCCCCTTTGATGGCGTCTGCGATGGGGGCGGCTTTTTCGAGGAGTTCATGCTGGGGCTGCGGCTGGCAGAGGGGATCAACCTGGATCAGCTGGGCAGCCGGTTTTCCGTTGACGTCTCCCCTTTGGAAAGGGCTTGTCCGCCCCTGGAGCGCCGGGGTCTTCTTTGTCTCAACGGACATCATCTCTCCCTGACGACGGAGGGGTTTCTCCTCTCCAACAGCATTATTTCTCATCTCTTGAATACTATCTCCTGTTAAAAAAACGCGGCCGAAAAACAGCCGCGTTTTCTTTTTTGGCAGTCTCTGTGGACGATTGCCAACATTTTTGTAAATAAACTATGAAGTCCCTTGACATACTAAAAGAGAAGTGATACATTGATAACTGTAAGATTTAGCACTCCATAATCAAGAGTGCTAAAATAGCAAAAAGAGGTGATACGCTGTGGAACTGGATAGACGGAAGATGCAAATCCTCTCAGCGATCATCGAGATTTACACCAAAACCGGTGAGCCGGTAGGCTCCAAGCTGCTGGCATCGGTGATGGATTACGCAATCTCCCCCGCAACCATCCGCAACGAAATGGCGGCGCTGTTTGAGATGGGTTATCTTGAACAGCCCCATACTTCAGCAGGGCGTGTGCCCTCCCACAAGGGATACCGGCTCTACATCAACAACCTGATGCAGACCCAGCCCCTGACCGCCGCCGAAAAGGCGGAAATCGACGCGCTCTTTAACATTCAGCACCCCGACCCCGACCAGTTGGTGGAAGATGCGGCTACGGCCCTGGCCCAAGCCACCCACTGTGTCACCGTTTCCTCCACCATGACGCCGGAGGATGTAACGGTGCGCCGGATCGACATTATCCCCTCCGGGCCCAGGACCTTGGTGGTCTTGGTCATCGCCTCCAACGGCGTGGTCAAGAGCAAGGTCTGCCGGGTGGATTTTGCCGTCACCCCCCAGGTGCTGGATTTCTTCCGGAAATATGTCAACTCCCGGTTCAGAGGCCGGTCCTTGGAAGGCGTTTCCAAGCTCTACCTTCAATCGGTGGCTGTGGCCCTGGGAGAATATTCCCGGGTGTTCACGCCGCTGCTGGTCTGTATCTTCGATCTGTGCCGGCAGATTTACGCCGGGCGCTACTACGTAGAAGGAGAAACCAATCTGCTTACCTATCAGGAGTTCACCCCTGTAGCGCACGACCTTCTGACCTTTCTCAACAAGCGGGATGAAATGCTCCGGCTCATCAACGAGGAGATGAAGGATAAAAACGTCTCCATCGGCAAAGAAGCTGGAAAATCAGAGCTTGCCGATTCCAGCATTGTCATCGCCCGCTATAATGTAGGCTCTTCCAGATCCGGCATCATTGGCATTGTGGGGCCGGTGCGGATGGATTATCCGAAACTCATCCCCCACATCCAGTATTTTGCCGACACCTTGGGACGGCTTCTCACCGAAATTTCCGAAGAGGAGGATATCCCTCCCGAGACGTCTTCATCATCCAACGAATAACATTTCACATACATCATGAAAACCGAAAGGAGACATTGACGTGGCCGAAAAGAAAAACAAGAGCCCGGAGGCCGCCGAGCAGGAAGCTGCTTCCCAGCAGGAGGCAGCGGGCACCGAGCAGGAAAGCCCTTCTCAAAGCGCCCAAGCAGAGCAGGAGGCAAAGGCTCCCGACGAAACCGAGGCCCTCAAAGAGCAGGTCAAGGATCTCAACGATAAGCTGTTGCGCTCCATGGCCGAATTTGACAACTTCCGCAAGCGTTCCCAGCGGGAAAAAGATCAGATTTATACCGACGCCAAGGCGGATACCGCAGCTCAGTTTCTGACGGTGCTGGATAATTTCGAGCGTGCCCTGGCCACCGAAAGCACCGACGAGAACTTCCGCAAGGGAGTGCAGATGATCTACGACGGACTGCTGGAAACCATCAAAAAGCTGGGAATTGAGGAGATCAATCCCACCGAGGGAGACTTTGATCCAACACTGCATCACGCGGTGATGCATGTGGACGACGATTCCCTGGGCCAGTCCCAGGTGGTAGAGGTCTTCCAGAAAGGCTACCGGATGGGCGACAAAATCCTGCGGTACGCCATGGTGAAGGTTGCAAATTAAGAAGCAAAGGCCCTGGGCCTTTCACATAAATGCAGAATATAACGAACTGAAAAGTATAGAATTCGAATGTAAGATTCGAGGAGGAATTGATTATGGGAAAAATCATCGGCATTGACTTAGGTACTACAAACTCATGTGTCGCCGTCATGGAAGGCGGCGAGGCTGTCGTCATCCCCAACGCGGAAGGCGACCGGACAACACCTTCTGTTGTCTCTTTTAAAAACGGTGAGCGTCTGGTAGGACAGGTTGCAAAACGCCAGGCCATCGCTAATCCGGATCACACTGTCAGTTCCATCAAACGCCATATGGGCTCTGACTATAAGGTAAATATTGATGGCAAAGGCTTTACTCCCCAAGAAATTTCCGCTATGATCCTGCAAAAGCTGAAGACTGACGCAGAAGCCTATCTGGGCGAAAAGGTCTATGACGCGGTTATTACCGTACCGGCTTACTTCACCGACGCACAGCGCCAGGCTACCAAGGATGCCGGCCGGATTGCCGGACTGGAAGTCAAGAGAATTATCAACGAGCCCACCGCCGCAGCACTGGCTTACGGCGTAGATAAAGAAAACGATCAGAAGATCATGGTTTACGACCTGGGCGGCGGCACCTTCGATGTCTCCATCATCGAAATGGGCGACGGCGTACAGGAAGTATTGGCCACCGCAGGCAACAACCGCTTGGGCGGCGATGACTTTGATAACCGCATTGTCAACTATCTGGCTGACCAGTTTAAGAAAGAAAACGGCATCGACCTGACCGGCGATAAAATGGCGATGCAGCGGCTGAAAGAGGCGGCGGAGAAAGCAAAAATCGAGCTTTCCAGCGTCACCCAGGCCAACATCAACCTGCCCTTTATCACCGCGGACGCCACCGGCCCGAAACACATGGATATGAACCTGACCCGGGCAAAATTCAACGAACTGACCGCTGACCTGGTGGAAGCCACCATGGGCCCGGTACGCCAGGCCCTGTCTGACTCCGGCCTGTCCGCTTCTGATCTTGACAAGATCCTGCTGGTAGGCGGTTCCACCCGTATCCCCGCTGTTCAGGAAGCAGTTCAGAAGATCACCGGCAAAGAGCCCTTCAAGGGCATCAACCCCGATGAGTGCGTCGCCATCGGCGCGGCCATCCAGGGCGGCGTCCTGGGCGGCGACGTCAAAGGCTTGCTGCTGCTGGATGTCACCCCTCTGTCCCTGGGCCTGGAAACCCTGGGCGGTGTCTTCACCAAGATCATTGACCGCAACACCACCATCCCCACCAAGAAGTCCCAGATCTTCTCCACCGCTGCTGACGGCCAGACTTCGGTTGAGGTCCATGTCCTCCAGGGTGAGCGTGAGATGGCGAAAGATAACAAGACTCTGGGTATGTTCCGTCTGGACGGTATCCCCGCAGCGCCCCGGGGTGTGCCTCAGATCGAGGTAACCTTCGACATCGACGCCAACGGCATTGTCCATGTTACCGCAAAAGATCTCGGCACCGGCAAGGAGCAGAACATCACCATTACCTCCTCCACCAACATGTCCAAGGAGGACATTGAAAAGGCAGTCAAAGAGGCTGAGCAGTATGCCGCTGAGGATAAAAAACGCCGTGAGGAAATCGATGTAAGAAACGGCGCAGACCAGATGGTCTATCAGTGTGAGAAAACCCTCACCGACCTGGGTGACAAGATCGACGCCGCCGATAAAGCGGATGTCCAGGCCAAGGTAGACGCCCTGAAAGAAGCGCTGAAGGGCACCGACCTGGAGGCTATCAAGTCCCGCCAGGATGAGCTGCAGAAAAAGTTCTATGATGTCTCCTCCAAGGTATACCAGCAGGCCCAAGCAGCCGGTCAGGCTGCAGGCGGCGCTGCCCCTGGCGCTGAGGCTCCCCACGATGACAACGTGGTGGACGCCGACTACAAAGAGGTTGACGAAGACCAGAACAAGTAATATACTAAAACAGCTGTGCGATGATAAGACTGGGCCTATACCCGGTCTTATCTTGTGCAGGCGGTTTGTGACAATTCATACGTAAGGGTGATCAATTTGCCAGAAAAGAGAGATTATTACGAAGTCCTTGGCGTCGAAAAGGGCGCCTCGGAGGACGAGATCAAAAAAGCATATCGTAAAGTTGCAAAAAAGTATCACCCGGACCTCAATCCAGGAGATAAGGAAGCAGAAGCCAAATTCAAAGAGGTTGGAGAAGCCTATGAAGTCCTCTCCAATCCTGAAAAGCGCGCGCGTTACGATCAATTCGGCCACGCCGGCGTGGACCCGTCCTATGGGGCGGGCGCAGGCGGCGCGGGAGCTTATGGCGGTGCAGGCGGCTTTGGATTTGACGATCTGGGCGATATCTTCGACAGCTTTTTCGGTGGCGGCTTCGGTGGTTTCGGCGGAGGCGGCGGTTCTCGGAACCCCAACGGACCTGTACGGGGCAACGACCTGCGCTCCTCCATTGTCCTCAGCTTTTTGGAAGCGGCCAAAGGCTGTACCAAACGGCTGAAGATTTCCCGGCTGGAAACCTGTAAAACCTGCGGCGGCACCGGCGCCAAAAATGCCGACGCCATCAAGACCTGTCCTGACTGTCACGGCTCCGGCCAGGTACGGGTGACCCAGCGGACCCCCTTCGGCGTCATCAACTCCACCCGGACCTGCTCCAAGTGCTCCGGTAAAGGAAAAATCATTTCCGATCCCTGTACGGCTTGTAACGGCTTGGGTCGGGTTCGTGTCAACAAGACCATCGAGGTCAACATCCCCGCCGGTATCGATGACGGCCAAACCTTTGCTGTATCTGGCCAGGGGGATATGGGCATCAACGGCGGGCCTGCCGGTAACCTGAACGTCAATGTCAGCGTCCGGCCCGACCCCATCTTCGACCGGGATGGCTTTGATGTTTGGTGTGAAATCCCCATCACCTTCACCCAGGCGGTCTTTGGCGACGAGGTGGTGGTTCCCACCATCGACGGCAAGGTGAAATACAGCATTCACGAAGGAACCCAGCCTGGCACCACCTTCCGGCTCAAAAATAAGGGAATCCCCCTCATCAATGGCCGGGGACGGGGCGACCAGTACGTCAAGGTCACCATCGAGGTGCCCAAGAACCTGAGCGCAAAGCAGAAGGATCTGCTCAAGCAGTTTGAGGGTGCTTCCTCTGAGAAAAACTATGAGAAACGGAAAGGTTTCTTCGATAAGCTCAAGGACGCTTGGGAAGGTAAAAGCTAAATAGTCCTATAAGTTGTCCCACGTCTAACGGGAAACTTTAACCATATTCCCATATCCCGGGAATTTGAAACAATGAAAGGCTCCGTGAAAAAATACACGGAGCTTTTTTATTTCCGTTTACAGATTGAAATAGGAGCTTTCAAAACATTCCACCCATGTTTTTGTCCCGGCCGGAAAGAGTCTAAGGCCAGCCCCCTCGGCAACGCTCCATCGGCTTTTTGAATATTCAAAAAGTATTCACAGTTTTATCTTATGAAAGATAAAACTGTAATCTATAATCTAACCTAGTTAGTTTTTTGAGGGGAGGTCCTTTTATGGCTACCCAAGCGCAGATTGAAGCCATGCTCCATAAGCTGGAGCAATTTCATCCTACTGCTTTTTTCAAACGGATGGATGAAACCCAAGCAGGCATTGGAGCGGTGCTCCGGCTGCTTGATGAGTCTAATGAAACTATCACCGCGGGGAAGATCAGTGACATTCTGAATATCAGTACAGCGAGGGTGGCAGTTTTAATAAAAAAGATGGTAGCAAGAGGATTGATCACCAAGGAACACGATGTGTCTGACGCCCGTGTTACCATCGTGAAACTTACTCCTTTGGGAAAACAGCTCATCTTCAAGATGCGGCAGGATCTGTATCAGCAGATGGGACGCATCATTGACCAGATTGGGGAAAAACGCCTGTTGGAATTTATCGACACATTTCATGAGATCCGGAAGATCGTAAGTCCTCCGGAAATCGGCTAATTGGAAGGCTCTCGAATTTCGCCTTTCCCTCCTTTCCAATTATTCTCTCCATTTTATTCGCATGAAGTAAATGTAAGAAGGAGTGCAGTCCATGCTCAAGATTTTTAAAAATCTTAGAAAAAGGGAATGGTCACTTGTTGCCCTCTCCCTTGTCTTCATCGTCATCCAGGTATGGCTGGATCTGAAAACGCCCGAATACATGGCGGAAATCACCACCTTGGTGCAAACGGAAGGAAGCGCCATGGCGGATGTCCTTATTGCTGGCGGCCAAATGCTGCTATGCGCGCTGGGGAGCCTCATCTCATCTGTGGCGACCGCTGTCTGCGCCGCCAGTATCGCTTCCTCCTTCGGTGGAATTCTCCGGGGGAAGCTGTTCAGCAAGGTCCAATCTTTCTCCATGGAAGAGATCGGCCATTTTTCTACCGCCAGCCTAATCACCCGCTCCACCAACGATGTTACGCAGATTCAGATGCTCATCGCCATGGGTCTGCAGATGCTGGTCAAGGCGCCCATTATGGCTGTGTGGGCCGTATGTAAGATTGCCGACAAACAGTGGCAGTGGACCCTTTCCACGGCAGCGGCAGTGGTGATACTGCTCATCATCGTCGGCATCTGCCTGCTTTTGGCCACACCAAAATTCCGGAAGATGCAGAAACTCACCGACGATGTAAACCGTGTGACCAGAGAGAACCTAACAGGCCTTCGGGTTGTCCGTGCTTACAACGCAGAAGACTACCAAGAATCAAAGTTTGATCGTGCCAACACAGCCCTGACAAAAAATCAGCTTTTTGCCCAGCGCACCATGGCCTTTTTGCTGCCCAGTATCCAGATGGTAATGAGCGGTCTCTCCCTCGCCATCTATTGGATTGGCGCAGTGCTCATCGACCAGGCCGGGATGCAGGGAAAGCTCACCCTGTTCTCTGACATGATGGTGTTCTCTCAATACGCCATCCAGGTTGTCATGTCCTTTATGATGCTGGTGGTCATCTTTGTCATCCTTCCCCGTGCCTCTGTCGCCGCCAGACGTATCCAGGAGGTACTGGATACCCACCCCACCATCGTGGATGGAACAAGGACAGAGGGGCAGCAAGGCGTCACCGGCGAAGTGGAGTTTAAAAATGTATCCTTCCACTATCCCGACGCTGAAGAATGCGTGCTGAAAAACATTACGTTTACCGCCCACAAAGGGGAAACGGTGGCCTTGATCGGCTCTACCGGTTGCGGAAAAAGTACCGTCATCAACTTGGTTCCCCGTTTTTACGACGCGACCGAGGGGCAGGTTTTGGTAGACGGCGTTGACGTCCGGGAGTATTCCCAGAAAGCCCTGCGCAACAAAATCGGTTACGTTTCCCAGAAGGCCACCCTGTTTTCTGGCAGCATCCGCTCCAATGTGGCCTATGGCGACAACGGCCGAAAACCGGCTTCCCTTGACCAGGTCAAAGAAGCCGTCGCCACGGCGCAGGCAAGCGAATTTGTAGAACAGATGGACAACAGTTATGACGGTTATGTGGCGCAGGGAGGCTCCAACCTTTCCGGAGGCCAGAAACAAAGGATTTCCATTGCCCGGGCCATCGCGAGAAAGCCTGAAATCCTTATCTTTGACGATTCCTTCTCGGCACTGGACTATAAGACGGACCGGGTCCTGCGAAGCGCCTTGGACAAAGAGTGCAAGGATGTAACACGTATCGTTGTGGCCCAGCGGATTGGAACCATCCGGGACGCGGATAAGATTATCGTCCTGGATGAAGGCAAAATTGCCGGTATGGGCAAACATCAAGAGCTGATGGAAAACTGTGAAGTTTACCAGCAGATTGCCCTGTCCCAGCTCTCAAAGGAGGAATTGGCGTAATGGAACATAAAGGCTATCAAACGGGCCAGCACCAAGTCAGGCATCATGGCCCGGCAGGCGGGCCGAGAATGGCCAGAGGCGGAGAAAAGGCCAAGGACTTCATCGGCACCTGGAAAAAACTGCTCGGTTACTGCCGCAGATATAGGGCGGCCATTGTCATCGCTCTGATCTGCGCGGGGATCGGAACCATCCTCACCTTGATGGGACCGGATAAGCTGTCGGATATGACCGACACCATCACGGCGGGAATCTCACCCAACACAGAAAAAATGGAAGAAATCGCCCAGACCATTTCACAAAACCTAACAGACAATACCCAAACCGTTATGGACGCCATTGCCGCTAACATCAGCGATGAAGAGAAGCTAAGCCAAAAGGCAGCCGATATTCTGAGTTCTCCGGATCTGACGGAGCAAGAAAAGCAGGCTTTTCAGGAAGTGATGGCGAATATGAGCTCGGAAGCGGAGGGAGCCAATGCGGCAGCACAACTTCTATCCCTGCCCAATTCTGTGCTGGAAGTCCTGATCGATGACATCCAGGTGGATGGGGCCAGCATTTCGGCGGCGGATCAGTTAGCGGCCCTGTCCCTTCTTGGGAACATAGATGGAAGCGATGAAACTGCCGTTCAGAGCGCTTTGGGCCAGCTGCCGGAGCCTGTCCAAAGTGCGTTGTTCCAGGATATAACCGTTGACGGCGTCACCATCACTAGCGCAGACCAACTTTCCATGATGGAAACTCTCTCCCAAGTGGACCCTGAGGATTCCGCTGCTGCGTTAGAAGCCATGGATCGCCTTCCAGAGTCGGTCTACAGCCTGGTAAAACCCTCCATTGACATGGATAAAGTCCTGCAAATTGGTCTGCTTCTGGTTTCCTTCTATGCCCTCAGCTACATCCTCTCCGCTACCCAGGGCTGGATCATGTCCACCATTACCCAGCGGGTTTCTAAGGAAATGCGTTCCAACATCTCCCGGAAGATCAACAAACTGCCCATGTGGTTTTATAACCGCACCACCACCGGCGATGTCCTTTCCCGAGTGACAAACGATGTGGACACCATTGGCCAGTCCCTTAACCAGAGCATCGGCACCCTGATTTCCTCTGTCATCCTTTTTCTCGGCAGCTTGGTGATGATGCTGGTTACAGACGCCCGGCTGGCCTTGACCGCTATTCTGGCCAGCCTCCTGGGATTTGTCATCATGTTTGCCATTATGGGCCGAAGCCAAAAATATTTTGCCCGTCAACAGAAGCATTTGGGTGAAATCAACGGGCATATTGAGGAAATCTATTCCGGCCATACCGTTGTCAAAGCCTATAACGGAGAGGCAGCGGCCCAAGAGGCCTTCGATGAAATGAACAAAAATCTCTGCAAGAGCAACTTCAAAGCCCAGTGCCTGTCGGGTATGATGATGCCTATTATGAGCTTTATCGGAAATTTCGGCTATGTTGCCGTCTGCGTCGTAGGCGGAGCCATGGCATTAAACGGCTCCATCAGCTTCGGCGTAATCGTCGCCTTTATGATGTATGTCCGCTACTTTACCCAGCCGCTGTCCCAGATGGCCCAGGCGGTGCAGTCCCTCCAGTCCGCCGCGGCAGCCGGCGAACGTGTATTTGAGTTTCTCGAGGCCGAGGAGATGGAGGATGAAAGTGGAAAAATTCAGAAGCTGGAGAATGTCAAAGGCGACGTTGCCTTCGACCATGTCAAATTCGGCTATGAGGATTCGGATAGCATCGTTATCCACGATTTCTCCGCCGAGGCAAAACCAGGCCAGAAGGTGGCCATTGTCGGCCCCACCGGCGCGGGAAAAACCACCCTGGTCAACCTGCTCATGCGTTTCCATGAGATTCAGGGCGGCGAAATCCGTATCGACGGAGTTTCCACCAAAAAGATGACCCGGGAAGCGGTGCATTCCCTGTTCTGCATGGTGCTGCAGGACACATGGCTCTTTGAAGGGACCGTCCGGGAAAACCTGATCTACTGCACCCAAGGCGCCAGCGATGAAAAGATGGAGGAAGCTTGCAAGGCTGTGGGACTGGATCATTTTATCCGCACCCTGCCCAAAGGTTACGACACCGTTCTCAATGACCAGGTAAACCTGTCCCAGGGGCAGAAACAGCAGCTCACCATTGCCCGTGCTATGATCGCGGATAAACCCATGCTGATTTTGGATGAAGCGACCTCATCGGTGGATACCCGCACTGAGCAGCAAATCCAGTCGGCTATGGATCAATTAATGGAAAACCGCACCTCCTTCGTGATTGCCCACCGTCTTTCCACCATCAAGAATTCTGATCTGATTCTGGTGCTGAAGGATGGAGATATTATCGAAAGCGGCAACCATGAAGAGCTTCTCAGCAAAGGGGGCTTCTACGCAGAACTTTACAACAGCCAGTTCGATCAAGCATCTTAAAAAAGGGGGATTCAAAATGAAATGCAGGTATATTACAATTGAAAGAGAGTACGGCAGCGGCGGTACTTCTATTGCCCATCTGCTTTCTGAGCAGACCGGCGTTCCGTGTTATGGCAGAGAAATTCTGGAAAAGGTTGCGAGGGAGCAGAATGTCTCCATGGACAGAATGCAGAGCTATGAGGAGTCGGTGACCAACAGTTTTCTCTATTCTCTTTACATGATGTCCCAGACGGCAGCAGTGAGCAATGATATGCTGACAAAGGATGGCCATATCTATGTGGCTGAGCAAACCGCGATTCAGCAGCTTGCCGCCAAAGGCCCTGCCATTTTCCTTGGCCACTGCGCCTGTGAAGCGCTGAAAGACCGCAAAGGGGTTGTCAATGTATTTATCCGCTGCACAGATGAACAGGCCAAGCGGCAGCGGATTATGGTGGACTATCAAGTCCCCGCGGCGCAGGTAGATACCTTCAAACGGAAGTTTGACAAAAAGCGCGCAAATTACTATCATGCCAACACCTCAAAAAAGTGGGATGATCTCAAAAATTACGACATTGTCTTGGACAGCGGCACCCTGGGTATTGAAGGCTGTGTCAACGCGCTCAAATCCCTCATAGGGTAAAAGCTGTAGAACCGAATATATGCACGAAAAAGGGCCGTCCGTTGGCCAGATCAACGGACAGCCCTTTTCTTTTTCAAAAAATTTTTTCTCCCCCGGCAATGGGGAAAAAGCCCATAACTGCGCAATTGTTTCCTTTTGGTAACCGTCCAATTGTTTCCTCCCGGTAACTATACCACAATAAAGTGCGTACTTTACGGTCAAAATCCCTCTGGGTATAATATAGACAAGAGCTAAGGAACCCGGCCGGTCCAAAGCACATGACAAGATTCGTTGCACGCATCCAGACTGATGCGGCAGCACAAAAGGAGGAACCTTAGATGAAAATCGCAGTAATTTGTGCAAACGGAAAAGCAGGCAAACTGATTGTAAAAGAGGCTGTCAGCCGGGGACTTGATGTGACCGCGGTTGTTCGGGAAGAGAACCAGACACAGGCACAATCTGTACTGAAAAAGGATCTGTTTGATCTGACCTCTTCCGACCTGAAAGGATTTGATGTGGTCATCGACGCATTTGGCGCCTGGACAGAGGAAACCCTGCCCCAACACAGCACCTCTCTGGCCCATCTGTGCGATATCCTTTCCGGTACCGATACCCGGCTATTGGTGGTAGGAGGCGCCGGCAGTCTCTACGTCAACCCCGAGCACACCGCCTACGTGGCCGACGGTCCGGATTTCCCCGATGCTTTTAAGCCCTTGGCGGCAGCTATGGCAAAGGCTCTGGGAGAGCTTCGCAAGAGATCCGACGTTAAATGGACCTATCTGAGCCCGGCTGCTGACTTCCAGGCCGACGGCCCCCGCACAGGAAAGTACATCCTGGGCGGCGAGGAACTGACGCTAAACACCAAAGGGGAAAGCGTCATCAGCTATGCGGACTACGCCATCGCAATGATCGATGAGGCTGTCAGCGGCGGCAACATCCAAAAGCGGATCAGCGTTGTCGTCCAGTAAGACGAAGGTCTTCATTGATAAAGAAAGCCACGCAAAGGGGTTCTTTGCGTGGCTTTCCCAAGTTTGAGTCAGGAGAGGTAAACCATGGATTATTTGAAGTTTTTACAGCAGGAGATTCACACAACCGTCGCCGCCACCGTCGATGACGACGGTCTTCCGGTCACCTGCGCCATCGACATCATGGACGCGGACGAAAACGGCCTGTACTTTCTCACAGCCAAGGGAAAGGGATTTTATCACCGGCTCAAAACTCAGGGATACCTGGCGCTGACCGGCATGAAGGGCCGGGACACCCTGTCCTGCGTGGCGGTGTCGGTCCGGGGCAAAATCCGGGAGCTGGGGGAGGCGCCCCTGCCCCGCCTACTTCAAAAGAACCCCTATATGAAGGAAATCTATCCGACGGCGGAGTCCCAAAAGGCGCTGACAGTGTTCCAGCTCTTCGAGGGTACCGGCGAGTGGTTTGACCTTTCCCAAAAGCCTATTCAAAGGTTTTCTTTCTCCATCGGCCAGAGGAAGTCGGAAAAAGAAGGCTTTCGGATTACAGACGCTTGTACCGGCTGCCGGGCCTGTGAGGAGGTATGTCCCCAAAATTGCATCGACTTTGGCTTTCTTCCCGCGGTTATTCAGCAGGAACACTGCTTACACTGCGGCAACTGCCAGCAAGTCTGTCCCCAAAACGCGGTGATCCGGGAGGGAGCAAGATGACACAGGCAGAAAGACGGCGCTACCTCATCCAAGCGCTGCTCGAAGAGCGTCCCGAATATGCTGATATCCAGGTCCCACCGGACGTGCCGGAGCAAAAACGCCTGCTTCGCTCCCTTTTCAATGTACGCATGCCCCGGCCTATCAGCGAAGATTTTTTGAAGATGCAGGACGCCTACCTCCAGGAGGAAATCCGGCGCAAAGGCATAACCGGACTTGACAGCCTTCATCCGGTGCGGGAGGGCATCTATCTCTGGCAGGGGGACATTACCACCCTGCGCTGCGACGCCATCGTCAACGCCGCCAACAGCGGGATGCTGGGCTGCTTTGTCCCCTGCCACGGCTGCATTGACAATGCCATCCATACCTTTGCTGGGGTACAGCTGCGGCTGGCGTGCGCCCGCATCATGGATGAGCAGGGACGGCAGGAGGAAACCGGCGGGGCAAAGCTGACGCCGGCCTTTAACCTGCCCTGCCGCTATATCCTGCACACGGTGGGGCCCATTGTCAGCGGCCGGCTCACCCAGCGGGACTGTGACCTGCTGGCCTCCTGCTATCGCTCCTGCCTGGAGCTTGCGGAGGAAAAACACATCAAAAGCGTCGCTTTCTGCTGCATCTCCACCGGGGAATTTCACTTTCCCAACCAGCAGGCGGCGGAAATCGCGGTCAATACAGTCATGGAGTTCAAAGAAAAAACTCCCAGCAATATGGAGGTGATCTTTAATGTTTTCAAGGATGTGGACGCAGCCATCTACCGAGCCTTACTCCAGCAAAATTGAACGGTTAAGGGTTGCGTTGGCAGGTGCAGACGCGGTGATTATCGGCGCCGGCGCGGGCATGTCTACCTCCGCCGGCTTGACCTATGACGGGGAGCGGTTCCGGCGGCTTTTTTCCGACTTTGAGGAAAAATGTGGATTTCACGACATGTATTCCGGCGGATTCTATCCCTTCCCCACCCTGGAGGAACAGTGGGCCTATTGGAGCCGGTTTATTATGGCCAACCGCTACACAGATCCGCCCAAGCCAGTGTATGAAAGGCTGCTCCAGCTTCTCAAGGACAAGGATTACTTCGTCATCACCACCAATGTGGACCACTGCTTCCAGAAGGCGGGGATTGACCGTCACCGGCTGTTCTACACCCAGGGAGATTACGGCCTGTGGCAGTGTTCCAAGCCCTGCCACAATAAAACCTACGACAACGCGGATGTTGTCCGCCAGATGGTGGAGGCCCAAGGCTTTCAGATCACAGAAGAGGGGTTAAAACTGCCTGCCGGCAACCCGCCAAAGATGTCTGTTCCCACCGATCTGATCCCCCATTGCCCCCTATGCGGCGCTCCCATGGCCATGAACCTGCGGGCCGACAATACATTTGTGGAGGATGAGGGATGGCACCGGGCGGCCCAGCGCTACGAGAACTTTCTGCGCACAAGACAGGGGCAGCGCGTCCTATTCCTGGAGCTGGGGGTGGGCTACAACACCCCGGTCATCATCAAATATCCCTTCTGGCAGATGACGGCGAAAAATCCCAAGGCCACCTACGCCTGTGTCAATTTTGGCGACGCCCTCTGTCCCCGGGACATTGAAAAGCAGTCTATCTGCCTTGACGCGGATATCGGGGATGTGCTGAGCCAAATCGCTGGCCAGCCCTTCTCTCCTGGACTGGGAACCTAACATAGAGAAAACTTTTCCGGTTTAGCCCGGCTCATAGGAAGGCGGTTCATAAAGCCCCTCAAAGGTCCAGCTCAGTCCCAGATCTTCTGAAGTATAACGGGCCATGCCAGTGCCTCCCATCAGGTCGCCGTTTTCCCCCTGTCCCACCAGCATTACAAGCTTGCCCTCTTCCCAGGTAGGACATTGGGGGATGACAAAGGCGTCCGCCCACTCCCCTGCCGGGGGAATTTCCACCGGGGTAAAGGTTTTGCCCCCATCCTCGGTGCGGTAGAAATTGTGGGAGCCTTCTACCTCAGGATAACATAAAAATCCCACATCTTCACTGACAAACCCCGCCGACTGAAGCAGCCATGTCTCCGGTCCCCGGCCCGTCTGTTCCCAGGTGGCGCCACCGTCGGTGGTGCGGTAGATCATCTGTCCCTCCTGGGACATGGTGCGGCCGCCGGTGGCTACCACATAGCCGGTCTCCGGGGTGGGAAAGCTGACAAACTTGACCCGGACACTGTCCATGCTCCCGTCGATGAGGACATCCTGCCAGCTCTCTCCCCCGTCGTCGCTGTAGAGGATGGAAAGCCCTCTCTCCCAGGTGCCTCCATAGACAAAGGCAGTCATTTCCGGGGTGATGAGATAACTGCCCTCCTGTAGCTGGTTGTAATAGGAATTGCCATCTCCAACCGTGCAGAGGGCTTCCAGAGAGATGGGAAGCTCGGTCCAGGTCTTTCCTCCGTCTAAGCTTACCGAACAAACTTCATCCTCAATTTTATAGGTGTACTCCGTCTGCTCATAGGGGATTTCATCTATAAACTCCTGATTGTATTCATCCTGAGCCTGCTGTTCGCTGCCCTGATACTTGCCCAGCTCATAGGAAGCCAGAGTTTCCTTAAAGGTCATGTCATAGCGGAACCTTCCGTCGGAAAGCTGGGTTCGCTCAAACCATAGCACCCATTGGCAGGAGATCTCCCCGCCGTTCTGCATGCCCCAATCCTGGAAGATTTCTCCCCCTGCCCTCTGGGGTGTGGCGGTAAATTCGCAGAGTACCGCTAGATACTGCCCGTTTTCCAGCTCCTCAATGTCTGAGATATACCACTCTTCCAAGATCCGCAGACTGGAAAGATAGGGTTGTTGATACTGCTCCAAAAAGCCGTCCAGCCAGTGGACGGTAGCCAGGGTCAGGTTTTCTGTCTCCGCCTCCACCGAAAACTCCTCCGGCGCCAGGATGACGATACCCTCCTGCTGGCGGGCCCGATAGATGCCGTAGATACTAAAGCCCAGCAGCGCCGCAACCAGGACAATTCCAATGACCCAGATCATCTTCTGCCGCACCAGCCTGAAAAATTTTCCTTCCATAGCCGCCTCCTTTCTTTTGTCCCTCTATTATATCACGTCCGTCAAACCAAGGGTTTTCCAAATGTTTGTCAGTTTCCCCGTCCCCTTTTATCTTTACGGGGCGGGGAAAAACCGCTATAATAGAGGAACAAAAAACTTTGCGACAAGCACTACATCTTTGGAGGCCATCGATGAACTGGATACAAGCTGATATTTTTACCACCACCGCCGGCATCGACCCGGTGAGCACACAGCTGATTGCCCTGGGGCTTTCCGGCTTTGCCATACAGGACGCCCAGGATTTTCAAGACTTTTTGAAGGATACCACCATCCATTGGGACTATGTGGACGAAGAACTCATGAAACTGGCCCAATGTGAAACAAAAATCACCCTTTATCTGCCTGACAACCTCCAGGGGGCCGAACAGCTCTCTGGGGTAAAATCTATGCTGCGGGCACTCAAGGCCCAGGACACAGACCATTCCTATGGCCGGCTGGACATCGAGCTTGCCGATATCCAGGAGGAGGACTGGTCCACCGCCTGGAAAAAATACTACCATCCAGTGGAAATTTCTCCCCGGCTGGTGGTCTGCCCCTCTTGGGAGGACACCCCTCTGCGTCCGGGGCAGGCCATGCTCCGGCTGGATCCGGGTATGGCCTTTGGCACCGGCACCCATGACACCACCCGTCTTTGCATGCAGCTTTTGGAGCGGTATGTAGACGAAAACACCCATGTGCTGGATATTGGCTGCGGCAGTGGCATTCTCTCCATCGCGGCCCTGCTGCTGGGAGCTAAGGATGCCATCGGCGTTGACATCGACGAGAACGCGGTGAAGGTTTCCAGGGAAAACGCCGCTCTCAACGGGGTGGAAGACCGGCTCCATACCGTCTGCGGGGATCTGACCGACAAGGTCAGCGGTACCTTCCAGCTCATCTGCGCCAACATTGTGGCGGACGTCATCATCCGGCTGTGCCCGGTCATCCCCCGCTTTCTGGCCCCCGGCGGCGTCTTTATCGCCTCAGGCATTATCGATGAGCGGATCGACGACGTCCGGGCCGCCCTGGCCGAAGCTGGCCTGTCCATTGAAGAGCAGCGGGAGAGCGGCGGATGGTGCGCCCTTTCCTGCCGCTGTGAGGAGAGATAGCCATGCCCCGTTTTTTTACCGAGAACATCAGCGGCGACACCGCCCTGATCACCGGCCCTGACGCCCGCCACATCGGCCGGGTGCTCCGGATGGCGGTAGGGGAAAGCATCGTCCTGTGCGACCTGAAGGGGCTGGATTATCACTGCCGGATCGAGAGCATCCAGAAGGACGCCGTCTCCTGCCGGATTCTGTCCACCTGCCCCAGCGTTGGGGAGCCGGATTGTCAAGTCACCCTGTATCAAGCTTTCCCCAAAGGGGATAAGATGGATTTCATCATCCAAAAGGCGGTGGAGCTAGGGGTCTCCCGGGTAGTTCCGGTGCTGACCCGGCGCTGTGTGGCCCGACCCGATCCCAAAGCCATGACGGGGAAGCTGGCCCGTTTCTCCCGCATCGCTCTGGAGGCCGCCAAGCAGTCCGGCCGGGGCCGGATTCCCCAGGTGGGGGAACTTCTGGACTTTGAGAGCGCGGTCAAGATGGCGGCCTCGGATCCCCTTTCCCTCTTTTTCTATGAGGGAGGCGGCCGCCCCCTTTCCCAGCTGCTTTCCCCCCAGGTGAAGTCTCTTTCCCTCTTTGTGGGCAGCGAAGGGGGCTTTGATCCCGAGGAGGTGGATCTGGCGGCCAAAGCGGGGCTGATTCCCGTCACCCTAGGGCCCCGGATCCTCCGGTGTGAAACAGCGCCGGTATGCGCCCTTTCCGTCATCATGTACGCCACAGGAAATCTTTGACAGCAATATGCTACTGCCGCGCATGGGTCATGCCTGGCAGCGCATAGGATACCTATACATCTCAAAAACACCACCAAGGACTGTAAAAATCAGGAGGTTTTCATCATGTCCCAGCCAGTACGCCGTCCCCGCCGTAGGAAAAATAACCGAAAGACATTGCTTGTGGTCATCATACCGTTTCTCATCCTCCTCGCCTGCATCCTTCTCTTTGCAAATCTAGGCGGAAATACAGAGGGGGAATCCAGCTCACGGGAAAGCTCGTCCTCTTCATCCTCTATCAGTGAAGACGCCAGCGGGACAGAGAGCCTGGATTCCAGCAGCTCCAGTTCTTCCACAGAAGAGTCTCAAGAGCCTTCCTCCCAGTCCTCTTCTACTCCTGCCGGTTCTCCTGTAGATCCCACCGACTGGCGGCTGGTCATCGCCTCTGCCGCCCATCCTCTGGGGGATAACTATGACGTGGAACTTGCCACTGTCATCGGCAATTACCAGGTGGACGCCAGGATCCTGGAGCCCCTTAACGAAATGCTGGCCGCCGCCCAGGAAGACGGTGTGAGCCTTGCCATCACCTCCGCCTACCGGACGGTACAGCGGCAGGAAGAGCTTTACGCGGCCCAGGTCCAGCAATGGCTGGGCTACGGCTACAGCCAGGAGGCGGCGGAGAAGGAAGCCGCCCGGTGGGTGGCCCTCCCCGGCACCAGCGAGCACAACACCGGCCTAGCCCTGGATATTGTCTATCCCGGCTATTATGAAGATTACGGCGACCTCAATGAAGGCTTTGAGGAAACCGCCGCCTTTGATTGGCTGATCAACAACTGTACCGATTACGGCTTTGTCCTGCGTTATCCCAAAGATAAACAGGACATTACCGGCATTACCTATGAGCCCTGGCACTACCGCTATGTAGGGGTGGAAAATGCCAAGGCCATGGAGGCCGCAGGACAGTGCCTGGAGGAGTATCTGGGCCTGGCCTAATCTAATCCTATATAAGAAAGGAGGAGGCGCCCTGTGGCATCCCGCTTCTGGACCCGGATCAAGGCCTGCCTTTCCGGTCAGAAAAAGAATCCCGGACACCGGCTGTTTTCCCTGCTTCTGGTGGCGTTTGCCTTGGCCGCCATTATCCTGCTTTCCTCCTTCTGCGCTGAAGCCCTGCGGAATTTTTCAGTTTCGGGAGCCCAAACTGTGGTCACCAGCCTCCAGGAAAATATTTCCCTCTCCGATGTAGAGCAGATCCTGGGAAAGAAAAACACCATCCGCCTGATGCAGTCCTATGCCCAGGCCCTGGCCGGCGCTACCATTGAGTTTGACGAGCTGCCCGATTATGACACCGCTATCTTCTTCACCATTGCCGGGGCCATTCCGCCTCAGGTGGAGGTTACCTCCTTCCACTTTCAAGGCCGCGACATTATCATGGACTGCACATCTCCCGACGAGCACAGCGCTGAAGAGCTTTTCCTCGCTTTAGAAGAAAGCGCCTATTTCAGCCACGTCTATTACACCATCCCCACGGATAACGGCGATGGATATGCCTATCAGTTCTACCTGACCGTTTAATAAGTGACCATCTTTTCAACAGGACCCTATGAAGGGTCCTGTTTTTTTCTGCCAAACCGAAAATACCTATTGACAGGATTGTATCTAAGTGTTATTATCTGTATATGCTAAATATATACAGATAATAACACAAGGTGGTGACCATGTGAATATTATTGTGACCAGCGCCTCCCCCACCCCTCTTTATGAGCAGATCGAGCAGCAGATCAAAAACATGATCCTAAGCGGGGAGCTCACACAGGGGGCGGCAATGCCCTCTATCCGGCTGCTGGCCAAGGAGCTGCGGGTCAGCATCATTACCGTCAAACGGGCCTATGACGATCTGGAGGCAGACGGCTTTCTGGAGACTGCCCCTTCCAAGGGCACCTATGTGGCCGTCCAGAATATGGATCTCATCCGCAATATCGCGGTAGCCCAGATTGAGGAAAAAATCTCTGAAGCTGTTTCCTCCTCCCTGGCCATCCATATGACGCTGGAGGAACTGACGGAAATTGTCACCCTTCTCTATCGGGAGATGGAACATGATGCGGACAAAGGGCCCCCTGGCGAAAAGGAACCAGCCCATTCTGAATCCACTTGATTTTTGCCCCATGGGGCGGAACGGAGTCTATGTTATGGAAAATCGCATTGAGATTGCAGGTCTGACCAAACGGCTGGGAAGGTTTGAGCTTTCCATCGACAAATTACAGGTTCCCGCCGGTTTCATCACCGGCTTTATCGGTGAAAACGGTGCCGGGAAAACCACCACCATCAAGCTGATTCTGGATATGATCCGGCCGGATGGTGGAAAAATTTCCATTTTGGGCCATGACGCCCAGAAAGCGGGCCATCTGGCCAAGGCGGATCTTGGCTACGTGGGAGACGACGCCGGCTACTGGCCCAGTATGAAACTGCGCGCCATTGCCAAGATGACCGCTCCCTTTTTCCCCCACTGGGATTGGCCCTTCTTTGACAGGCTGCTGGACCGTTTCCATCTGGATGCCGGCGCCAAATACGCTTCCCTCTCCAAGGGGATGAAAAAGCAGTTTGAGCTTGCCATGGCCCTATGCCATCATCCCAAACTGATCATCCTGGATGAGCCCACCGCCAACCTGGATCCCTTGGTACGCCGGGATATCCTGGATCTTCTCCTGGAGATGATGGAAAAGGAGGAATGCACCGTATTTTTCTCCACCCACATCACCTCCGATCTGGATCATGCCGCCGACTATATCGCCTTTCTTCACAGGGGCCGCATGCTGCTGTTTGGGGATAAGGAAACGCTGACCGAAAACCACTGTATTGTCAAAGGGCCTGTCTCCCTCCTCGCCGGCAATGTTGAGAAAAAATTCATCAGCTTCCAGAAAAGCAGCTTCGGTTTTGAGGCCCTTTGTGACGATCCGGCCTGGGCTAAAGATACCTTTGGCACAGAAGCCGTCTATGAAACGCCGGATATTGAGCAGATCTTCATCGGTTATACCAGAAAGGATGAGCAGTAATGGTACAGAATCTCTTTCATTTAATTGGCTGCGACGCTGCTAAGCTTTTCAGCGCCTCTCCCATCTATAAATTGCTCCCCATTGCGGCCGTAGCCGTGGCCTTTTTCGCCCCTCAGGTCATCTCCTTTATTCTGCTGCTGGTAGTCTATCTGCTGGGCTATGGGCTTATCACCTATGACGAAGCCTACCACACCCAGAATTACTACGCCTTTCTTCCAATCCGGCGCAGCGAATATATCATTGGCAAATACGCCTTTACCTTCGTTATGACCATGATCGGCATCCTTCTCTGTTTTGTCTCTTCCAGTCTAGGCGGGCTTATTTTGACCGATCCCGGGCGTCCCGGTTTTGGAGAGCTTAGCGACTACTACGCTCTGGCCTTTATTATCGCCATGGTTTATCTGGCCATCCAGTATCCCTTCTCTATCTTCCTAGGCGGCGTCAAGGGGCGGATTGTCGCTATGGTCTTTTACTTCATCCTCTTTTTCTGTGCCTTTAGCACCGATATCATGAGCCGCATCCTTTCCTTTATGCAAAGTTCCTCCCTGTTTCTCCTCATGGTCATCAGCCTTCTTCTCTACTGCATCTCCTGTACCATTGTTTTGTCCCTTTATGATAAGAAGGATCTCATCGGCTGACGATTCGTATCTCTGGACCATTTCTCCCCGCTTCCCAAGGGAGCCAGAATTTCTTGCGGAATCTCCCCCTCGTTTGGGCAATAAAGACAAATAAAGGTTGACTTGTGGCGCAAATTATGCTATTATAATTTGCGTCACATTGCTATGGAGAGGTGTCCGAGGGGTTTAAGGAGCTGGTCTTGAAAACCAGTGACTCGCAAGAGCCGTGGGTTCGAATCCCACCCTCTCCGC